>NZ_SFBO01000093.1:0-47464 GCF_007095705.1 Microcystis sp. Msp_OC_L_20101000_S702 | reverse complement strand
AGACCAGAACAGAGTAAATCTGTTAAGGCAGGTGCGAAAAATCCTTCGGGAAAGAAGCAGAAACCTAAATCGTGAGGTTTGGGAATCACCGTCCGTTTACGGCGGTGAGGATGTCAACGAATCGCCTGTTTTAAACTACGGCAAAGTTCTTCGAGGGATTTTAGACCATCGCCGGGGGAATTATCGGCCAAACGTTTAACCATGGCACTGCCGACAATTACCGCATCAGCACCCCAGTTTTTCACCTGTAGCGCCTGTGTCGCGTCAGAAATGCCAAATCCTACCCCGACGGGTTTATCGGTGACAGAACGGATAGAATCGAGCAATTCCTCCACTCTGGTGGCCACTTGCTTCCGCATTCCCGTCACTCCCGTGACACTAACCAGATAAATAAAACCTTGGGATTGCCGGGCGATCGCTTGTATTCGTTCCGGGGGACTGGTAGGCGCTACCAATAAAATCACTTCAATTCCCTTAGCGGCAGCCGGTTGCAGCAGACTTTCCGCTTCCTCTAGGGGTAAATCGGGAACCACCAAACCACTCACCCCGGCTGCTTTAATTTGGTCTAAAAAGACATCTATCCCGCGATGATAGATGGGATTATAGTAAGTAAACAGAATAATCGGAGCTTTCACCTCTCCCTGGGCATTTTTGACGATTTCTAGCACATCTTCCAACTTGACACCCCGATTTAAAGCGCGGGTGGCTGCCGCTTGAATAACCGGACCATCCGCAAGAGGATCGGAATAGGGAACCCCCAACTCGATCAGATCAGCCCCTGCCCGGTCTAAAATGCGTAAAGCTTGGGCAGTAGTAGATAAATCGGGATCACCGGCAGTAATAAAGGGAATCAAGGCACAATTCCCCTGGGAACGGAGAGAACGAAAACACTCGGAAACAGCAGTCATCGAAAATTACTGGAGAGATAAAGCACCGTCTATTATCTCATGGCGGGGAATAGCTCATCGCCGGTCGCTGTCAGCTCAGGTAAAGAATTTTTCAAGTAATACTTAAGGAATATTGACAAAATGGCGATCAAGGGTAAAATAGGCTCAGTCTAGTAGTTTTGAGAAAGTTTCTGGCATAACATGGGTTTTTGTTCCGCTTTTTCTGGTACAAAATAGGACTACTGCCCGATCGGTTTGCGTATAATCAAACACCATATTATATCCATGTTTTCCATTTACATTCTCACCTATAACGAAGAAATTGATATTGCCGCCTGTGTAGAATCGGCACTTCTATCCGATGATGTGATTGTGGTTGACTCCTACAGTAGCGATCAAACAGTAGAGATTGCTTCTCGTTATCCAGTGCGCGTGATTCAGCATCAATTTGAAAGTCATGGTAAACAAAGAACTTGGATGTTAGGAAATATCGAGACTAAATACGATTGGGTTTATATTCTCGAAGCAGATGAAAGGATGACACCCCAACTGTATGCAGAATGTCTGAGTGCCACGCAACAGACAGAATTTACTGGTTTTTATGTGGCCGAAAGAGTTATGTTTATGGGAACTTGGATTCGTCGCAGCACCCAGTATCCCCGTTATCAAATGCGTCTATTTAGAAAAGATCAAGTCTGGTTTAGCGATTATGGTCACACGGAAAGGGAAGAATGTCGAGGAAAAACCTCTTTTTTAGAAGAAACCTATCCCCACTATACCTGTAGTAAGGGTTTAAGTCGTTGGATTGAAAAACACAATCGTTATTCTACCGATGAAGCAGCAGAAACCCTACATCAGTTGGCTAACGGGGGTGTTAGTTGGAAAAATTTATTTTTTGGTGAAACCGAAGTAGATAGACGGAGAGCTTTAAAAGATTTATCCCTACGATTGCCTTTTCGTCCCTTGCTTCGTTGGTTTTATATGTATTTTATCCTAGCGGGAATTCTCGATGGTAAAGCTGGTTTTGCTTGGTGTACTCTGCAAGCTTTTTATGAGTATTTGATCCTCTTAAAAGTGGCGGAAATGAAACAGGGTTTACCCACTCCCCCCGAACTGAGAAATCGTTTTCATACCCCGCAAAATAGTAACAATAGTAATTCCCATAGGCCCGGTTTTGTCTCCCTAAAAGGAAAAGCCGATTAACATTTAACCATGATTAATCAGCCGGCAATGACCTAACAACAACTCAGGAACAAAAAACAATGCTAATCCACCTACTCAGTGGTTAATTTTCAGGGGGAATACAGCCGTTCGACTTCACCCAATAGTTACTTGACTGGTATCGACGCTGGTTGCCCCATGGACTTTACTGGCAATTGCTACCATTTTATTTAAAGTCGCCTGATGGGAAACTTTGCCTTTTAGTACAACTTTACCACCAGTTTGAGCGACCCACAATTTGTCTTCATCAGCTAAATCCGGTGTCTCGTCAAAAGCTAAAACTACTCGTTTAGCTAGTCCGCTTTCGTCGTATTTTCCGTCTAATCCGACTCTTTCGGGGGGAATACCCGCAGCAGCGGCTTTACCTGTGATCGCACTAGCGGCATCTGCCGGTTTATCTAAGCCAAAAATTCTTTTTAACCAATCCATTGCTAACACTCCTGATTGAGTTCTAAAACCCCAATTTCTTTAAGAGGGATTTAGTGGAAACGATGTGTCGATCTAATCCTAAACGATCGGGACTGACTCCCACCGCTAAAGCGACTAATTGGGAAAAATGTAGTACAGGTAAACCTAAACTTCGACCGATCACTTTTGCCACTTCCGGTTGTCGGGAATCAAGATTAAGATGGCATAAAGGACAAGGGGTGACTAAACAATCGGCCCCCGCTGCCATGGCCTCTAAAATGTGTTTTCCTGCCATTTGGAACGATTGGGTGGTGGCATAACTGGACAGGGGCCAACCACAGCATTGAGTGCGTCCTTGATAATAAATCGGATTTGCTCCCACCGCTCGAAAGACATTTTCTAGGGATTCCGGCTGAAAAGGATTATCGTAGGGGAGAGTATCCTGGGCCCGCAGGAGATAACAACCATAAAAACCGGCACAATTTAAGCCTGATAAGGGACGAATCACCTTGGCCGCCAGATTATCTAAGCCATAATCGCCCACAATTGCCCAGAGTAGGTGTTTAACCGTCGTCGTACCTTGGTAGGGGGAACAATGTTCTTTCTGTAAATAATTATTAACTTCCTCAACATAATTGGGATTATTATGCTTTGCTTCCTTCAAGCGCTCATCCACATGACCGATCACCCCTTGACAGGTGCTACAGTGAGTCAACAGGGGTAAATTGAGGGCTTCTGCTAGGGCAATATTGCGCGCATTGACGGCATCTTCCAAGAGTTGCGAATCTTCCTTATAGGTTCCCGAACCACAACAGGCAGCTTTTTTGAGTTCGACTAAATTAATCCCCAAAGCTTCCGTCAGGGCTGCCGTGGATAGATATAGTTCCCGACAGGCACCTTGGGCGACACAACCGGGAAAATAAGCATACTGGAGATTGTTGACTGTCATGGATTCTAGGAAATTACTACTCATTACCTATCTACCATCTTGCCCCCCTTCCCCCCTGTCATCACTAAAGTCATGGAATTTCTTAACAGACAGTCTTTTGTGAGCTGCTCCGAACAAGTGTAGAGTAGTTTGTCCCTAGAGATAATATCCAAACAGGAGGAGAGCCATCTCAGCAGTATAATGGCTCTCCTTGAGAAAAATTGTTGTCATGAGGAGTGGGTTATATAAATGGGAATCTATCCGGTCAAGAGGTGATTTATCGGTAGAATTGAGAGTGCAGCCGAGAAATTACGGCGAGAAACCCTATTTTGTCGGCTTACGCCGCTTGGGGGAGGGTGATAACAGCATCAAAGTCAGCACGGCTAGGGAAAATCGAGAGAACCCGGTCCAGTTGGGTTAATTCAAAGATAATCTTGACTGAAGGTGGAATAGAACAGATATTGAGGGATTTTTCTTGACTTTGAGCCAGACGAAAGACGGTAACTAAAGCCATTAATCCAGCGCTGTCGAGGAATTCCACCCTACTCATATCCACAAGAAAAGTGACAGAGCGACTCCGGTTAACCAGATTGGTGAGCTGCTCTTGAAATTCTAGGACGTTAGCGGCGGTAATATAGCCACTTGGCTCAAATAGAGCAATTTCTGGGACTTTTACGGGACTTTTCATGGCTGGGCTTTGAAATTCATAAATGAACCTTTTAACTAGAAATCAGATACCGCTATTATGTCCTAACTTTCTGATTTTGCAACCCCGGTCTTGATAAATTTCCTCTCTCTTGAAAAGATTAATCTTTTCTTAATCTTGACCCCTGTAGGGAGGAACTGGTTTTAGGTTAACCTCATAATCTGGGCAGTAAAGAGAAACAGTCATCAAGGCTTATTAGGGTGAACACTAGGGGAAAGTCGTTAGGTTTAAGCTCTAATCCCGAATAACTGATGATAACCCACTATTATACCGGTATTTTTGTTAAAATAAAGTAAAGCAGGATACAGAAACTAGATTTATTGAGCTAGAGTAAGGAATTTGTGGATACCCAGCCGACTATCCGCCAATTAGTGGAAAAAGCCCTATATTATCGTCAAATCACCCCAGAAATCGAGAACGGAATTAGTGAACTCCTCGGTCGTCTTGGCTACGTTTCTGATGTGGATTACGAGGCCCTCGAGTTACTCATGGATGAAATGGACGAAGGCCGGATTAATCTCGTTCCGCGTCGGTAACTTCAGTTATCAGTTATCAGTTATCAGTGGTGAGTTTTCAGTTCACTGATGGCCTTTCGGTTCCTGCTTATGCAATGGACGGGGTTATAAGGGATGATTTAGCGATCACCCGATCGAACCGGACCTAGTAACGAAGAACCTGACTGATTACTGTTGGCTGAACCATCCCCCAAAACCCAATTTCCCCAAATTTCCCCAAATTAATATAATTAACTTCAGGCTTTCTCTTAACCTGATTTCTTCGATGATTCCTTTAACTCTTAATCTCTTGCAAGGTTCCGTTACTTTTCGTTTCAGTCCCAGTGCTGCTCTGGATTTGCAAAGGGAAATTAACATTTTACTCGATCGACTGAAAGCGATCGCCAGTAATGCTGCTAGTGGGGGTAAACCCCAACCCCAAAAACCGCTGGAATATCAGCACACTGGTGATGTGTTTCTGGAAGTGTTTTGTAATCCCAATATTTATCCGAATCCTTTTTCGGCTAAAGTTTTGCTAACGGTTCGCGATGATCGCCTACGCTTAACCACAGAAGCAGAATTAACCCGTGTGATCGAAGATTTAGAGCGTTATCTCGACCAAAATAGTTAGAAGTGGGGGATTTTTGGGGTTTAGACCTTTCCTTGTCGTCCCACCTTTCCCCATCTGATTATTCTCCTCTAGCTTGCCATGTTACCGACCGATTTATTGATTTCCCGTCAAAATGGCGAGACAATTATTCCCAAACGCTTACCGATCGCTGCCGATTATCTGGCGATCGCCAAAGAACAAATCAGCTGTTTTCAGGAAAGTATCGGTGAAACTAAGGGAGAATTAAGCCAAAAACTCCTAATCTTGGAGGGAGACAGTCCCGATTATAAAATTAAACGGGGATTTGCTCACCTATTAACCAATCATTTTGCCAACTTTGAGATTATTAGTCCCTTAGAACCACAGGAATTAAGAAAAAGAGTTTTTGAACAAGCGGCCAACTTTGTTCCTATTCCCCAAAATCGATCGCTAATTCTGGAGAAAATTGCCCAGCAACTCAGCCAAGAATTAAATCAAGAAATTTTTCCAGTAGCTCTAGAAAAAGGACTCTATGCTGATTTAGCGGAGAATAAAATTCTCACTCAATTTGATGCTCCCACTCCCGAAAACTTAATTCATCGTTTTAACCTCTCGCAAATTCAAGGTATTTTTTATCGGGCCAGTTATTTAATCATCAACGTCCACCGCAATGATCCGGGGGAATATAAATATCTCTTTCGCTATCTAAAACTATTTCGTTTAATGACTTATATCGAAGGGGATGCCGACACGGGATTTACTATTACTATCGATGGTCCCACCAGTTTATTTAAAGCTAATAGTCGTTATGGCATTGAAATCGCTAAATTAATTCCTGCCTTACTCCATGTTACTCACTGGAATTTGAAGGCACAATTACAGTATAAAGATTCCTATACAGGAACTATTAAAAAACAACAGTTCAATTTAGAGGATAACTGTGGTCTGGTGTCCCACTATTCCCCGGGTAAACCCTACGATAGTATGTTAGAGGAATCTTTCGCTAAACGTTGGTTACAGTTAAAAACTGAATGGCAGTTAGAAAGGGAAGTAGATTTAGTGCCTTTACCCGGAGGAGTGATGATTCCCGATTTCCGTTTAGTGCATCCCGATGGTCGCGTTTTTCTCCTCGAAATTGTTGGTTATTGGCGACCAGAATACCTACAAAAGAAATTTTTACAGGTTAAATCGGCCCAAGCAAATAATCTAATTTTAGCCGTATCGGAACGGTTAAATCTAGAAAAAGCCGGAGTTAAATTTCAAAATCTACCCGCTCAGGTTATCTGGTTTAAAGATAAATTATCACCCCAAGCAGTGTTAGAAGTTTTAAGTTAAAGGGTTAAGAAGCTAAAAGCGGAAGTATGATTTAATACTCCCGCTTCGGTTTAATCAGACTAAGTTAACTCTTTCGCTTAAGACCGGACAATGAGTGCTACATCATTGAGCAATGGCAGGACTGATGGACACTTTCACCACTTTATTTTTTTCTTCTTCCGCTTTCGGGAGGGTGAGATTGAGAATACCATCTTTGTATTCAGCAGCCACGTTAGTGTTATCAACCTGAACCGGTAGAGGAATAACCCGATGGAATTTACCATAACGGAATTCAGTGCGGGTAAATCCTTCTTCTTCGGTTTTAATTTCCGATTTTCTTTCACCATTAATGGTCAGACTATCGGCTGTTACTTCCACGTTGAGGTCTTTGGCTTCCATACCGGGTATTTCCAGTTTAAGCTGAACTGCCTCTGGCGTTTCGGTCATTTCCGCCGCCGGGATGAAGGATAACCCCACTTTTTCGCCATTGCCTACATCAGTCGGCACGATACGGTCCAACAAGCGATTCATTTCTTTCTGTAGGCTTTCTACTTCTCTGAAAGGTTCCCAGCGTATAAGTGCCATATAAGTCACCTCCGAAGTTTTCTTAACGCTAGAGATGTTGGTTTATCTCTACACTTTTAGGATAGATAAAAGATTGTCTGACCGGGGTAGGGTTTTCGGTATTGAGTTTTTCCAGATTCCCGTACTATCTCCTATACTAGGGTCTGCTGAAAAAGTTTTTCCTGGTGTGGGGTGTGGGGTGTGGGGTGTGGGGTGTTTTCTCAGTGAACTGATAACTGATAACTGATGACTGATAACTGATAACTGATAACTGATAACTGACTCCAACAACAAACTTTTTCAGCAAACCCTAATTGTTGTCTATTATTTTCATCGAAATAGAGCAATAACTCCTAAAATAACCCCTAGCAAGCCAATTAAGATGGCGAATATAACGGCTTTGCGATTTCTCTCTAGTTGGCGTGTTAAGTTTTTTCGTTCTTCCTGAAAACGATTCAGTCTGCGCTCAATTTCCTCTAACTTAATTTTTTGTTTCGAGTTCTTAGTCTCAAGATTTTGCAGATGAGATTTAAAAGTTTCTAAATCAGCTTGTATTGTATCTTTTTGCTTTTGCAAGGTTGTCTGAAATTCCTCTAATTTTTGATCATAGGATTCTACAATCTCAGAAATTTTTAAATAATTACTTTCAACAGCTAATAACTGTTCTAGCTTAACATCAAAACTATTAAACTTAGTTTGTAGTCGGTTAACTTGTTCTAATAAATCGATATATTTATTATCAATACTTTGTTCAAATAGCTTGCTTTCTTTCCTGAAAATTTTGTAAACGCTAAGATAATTATAATTAATTATTTTTCTGGGAATTAAGTTGTTCGCACCCGTTAATAAATATTTCGTTACATTATCAGAAATGGCGATTGATGATTTGAAAGTTTCTTCCATACTCTTATTGATCAAAAATGCTTGTTCATTGTAATCATCAAAGTTCGTTTTATTTAAATCATTAATTATACTAATAATACTATCTATAATTCTGTTAACTTGAGTGTATAATCTCAAATCGTTTATAAACATAAAGCTATGGCTAGGCATATTTTCTGATAAGAATTTCATGTTTTCAAGTATTGTTTTTAAATCTTTATCATTTTTTCCAAATTCATTTAAACAGTTTTGAAACATGAAAATACTGCTGTCTTTTATATTACTAACTATTGAAAAAAAAGGATCAATTTGATTTATATCTAAATGATGACTGAGGAGAGCAAAATGATAGTCTTTAAAGCAATTGTTGATTATATTTTTAGTGATGTCTTGACTGATTCGCCAAGTATCAGAATATAGGTCGTAGGAATAGATAACTATCGATTTTACTTCTGGGTAAAATTGTCGTAAAAAACTTAATAAACCAAGAGCTTCAGGTGCAGCACCCGCGCAAAATAAACAAACTTTGAGATGTTTTTTATCAAAAACTAGCTGCATCAAGCTGGGGTCTTTTTCTTGCAAGCTTTCCAAAACTCTATAAGTCATTTCTACATAATGAGGATAGTAAGCCAGTAAGTAAGCAGCCTGAGTGTTATAATTAGAATAATCTACACTTACATGATTAGTATGAAAACTACTTCTTAGTCGTTTAACATCAGGTTGCAAAGATTGTAAGTAAGATTTAATACTAAGACTTTTTCCCTGTAATCTATTCAGATCAATTAAATTTTCGATAATTAAGTGGTATAAATTGTTAAGTTCGTTCATGGTTAGATAATATTCCTAAAAGTAAGATTAATTCTCGCAGAAATATTGTGATTAGTTTTGGGTAATTGATGTAACCAGTGGTGTTGAGTTGCTCCGCGCATGATTAGCAAACTACCTGATGTTAGCTCAAGATTGATAATATCTTCCTCCTGTTTATGTTTAAGTGAAAATTTTCTTGTGCTGCCAAAACTAACCGATGCAATAACTGGATTTTTGCCTAATTCTGGTTCATCATCACTATGCCAAGCGACGCTATCTCGACCATCTCGATAAAAATTCAGAAGCACGCTATTAAATTTCGTACCTGCTAGAGTTTCCGCTCTCTCTTTAATATATAATAAGGTATCTGTCCAAGCAAGAGGATTCATATTAATTCCTGAATAAGTATAGGATTTATCTGAATCGCCATACCAAGCAGTTAATCGAGGTAGAGGTAAGGTTTGCCCCATCATTTTTATATAATCCTGTCGCCAAGCTATCTCATTTTGCAAAATATTTAGCAAATATTCACTTTGTTTATCATTGAATATTTCTTGGTAAAAAATAACTTCACCGTCTCGATTAATTAATGTTTCTCCAATGGTTGATTCTAGAGGATTAATTTTGATAAATTCTCTAATTCCTTGCTGACGATAACGCCTAAACCATTTGTATAATGTGCTATAGCTATAATCTGAAAATTGAGCAAACTGTCTAATATTATCAGACTGAGATGTTTTAAAGTCAATCAATGCTTGTATCGGCTGAGTTTTTTCTGCCTCTAGCAGATAGACTTTTAAAAGAGAGATAGATTCTTTGATATGCAAAGTTTTAGATTTACTCATAGATAGGATAAAAAATTAAAACATTTTGATATTAATTATCTACTGATGAATAATTAAACTTTCTAAACTGGTTTGTAAATCTTGGGTTAATTGTGCTACGGCCGAGCGTCGCTCGCTTTTATAATCGGCATAGCGCTCGGATACGGAAATAGGTTTACCGATAGTTATTATCGCTTTTTGTTGACCAATTTGGGGACGGAAAAAGGGATTACCTCCTTTAATTCTTGTCACTAAATCCCAGAGTAATAAAATTGTCTCAGCAAATCTTTCTACGGTGGGTTTTTCTTTGACATAATAACCAGTTACTGAGACGAAACTTTCGACAATTCTCATGTGCCACATTTTTAAATTAGCTTCATCGGCCAGGCGATCAGCTAATCCTAATTCAAGGGGAGAAATAGAATGAGTGGGTTTTAATTCTTCCCGATAAATGCGTTCCCATCCTGCTTGTTCTAAACGACGACAGCGATCAATTACATTACCATTAGGAGAAAGATTAAAATACTTTTCTACAGTTTGTAAGGCCACATCTAATAAATTGGCTAAACGTTTGGCTAGGGTTTCATTTGGATCATCACCATTGGCAGGCACTACAGGCAAAGATTGATAGTAGAAATCTCGATAAAAATCCTCCATTAAGGATAATAATCTTTCTCCTAAACGAAAAAGACGCTCGTATAAAACCTTTTCTTCTAGGGATAAATTTGGGATTGTTTCTAAACCGCTATCGGTTTCTAAATTAGTTAAAATTCGCTCGATTTCTTGCCACACTGGAGTCAGATAAAAATACTGAATACCAATAGGTAAAATAATTACTTCTTGCTGTTGTTTAGCTTTTCTGACATCATCCACCCCCCAAAAAGCCAATTGAGAAATACCCGGTTCAATCGCACTCACAAGCTCATTATGTCCGTTAGTTGCCCCTTCCGGAGCGGCGGCTAAAGGATAATCTCCTTCTAATAATAAACGACGAGCCGAACGCAATCCGATTAAATCAGCTTTTCCCCGTTGAATTGGTGTGCCACCTAACTTAGAATATAACCATCCTACCCTTTCTCCCGCCCATAAAGGAATCCCTCGATCGTACATAAAATAAGCGTGAATTGGATTGTTTAATTTTATTCCTAACTCTTGGGCTTTTTTGGGTACTAATTTCCACAAAAGATAGGCCATACAGTAGGGATCGTTAATACTGGGATGACGAAAGGCAAGCAGTAAACGGACTTTTTTCTCTTGACTTTTTTGATAAAATGTGATTAAAGTTTCTAGATTAGCGGCCGAAATTTCCCTTAAGTTGGTTTGAGTTTGTAACCAGAGAGGTAAAAAGATTTGACATCCCTTTAAAAGCAAGGGATTAAGGTCAGGGGGTATAAATTCTAGAGGAGGTTGTGCGCCCAAAGATAGATTAGACATATAAGTAGTTGTGCCAAATAAATTTCCTAGTTGAGACGGTTATCAGTTATCAGTTATCAGTTATCAAATTTGAGTTTTCAGTTCACAGTTTACTGTTTACTGTTCACTGTTTACTGTTTAAGAAAGAATCCAAGAAAACTCTGATCAATAATTACTCACTGGTCAAAAGCTAATCAAAGCAGCAAACAGGTGTCGAGCTAGATTTCAAATAGACTGGGATTACAGGCTCCCTCAACCGTGAAAGGAGAAATTAACCGACTTTGAGCGAGGAGGAACAGGAGCAGTTTACCTCCTCACCTAAACAAATACAGCTATACTATAGCTCTATCCCCATTTCCTGCAAACGAGCTGCCAGCCGTTGAGAACGCTGTCTTTCCGCTTCCAGAGCTTGCTGAGTAGCATTTAATTGCTCTTGTGCTGCAGCCGCTTGCTCCTGTGCTGCAGCCGCCTGCTCCTGTGATGCAGCCGCTTGCTCCTGGGCTGCTTCTTCTGGCAAGGGGATTAAATTGCCTTCCGAGTCATAAAATCTTGCCCAGATTGCCGTTTCTCGGTCAATAGTGCCTTCCCAAGTTCCCAACCAATAGCCTAAAGTTTCGCACCATAACCAGCCGCGCTCGTTTCGTTCTAAAGAATGGTAGCGTTGGTCGGCCCCTAAATGCCATCCTTGTAAAGAATTGGCATCAAAAGGATCGTAGATGAAATAATCTGGCGTGCGGAAGGTTCCCTCATAAATTGCCTTTTTTCGCACTTTATCAGTCTTAGCGGTACTAGGAGAGGTTAATTCCACGATAACGTCAGGATAACGTCCCTCTTCTTCCCAAATTACCCAACCCTGTCGCTCTCTCGTACCATCGACATTGAGGACGGCGAAGAAATCTGGCCCGCGAAAATCGCGATTTTTCGCCTGTTCGCGGCTGAAATAAATAAACATATTGCCACCAGTGTAGAAGTCGTCTCGTTCGCCGTAACCCTGCTGTAGGGAGCGAATCAAGACATTCATGGCAATGCGGTGTCGGTTGCTTTCCAAAGGTTCACCATCATCAAAAATTAAGTCTGTGGGGGGTGGGGGGGGTTCCCAGAAGTCCTCGAAATCTTCTTCTATCAGTGCCGGAGAGGTGGCAGTTTCGTCGCTTTTGGCAATCGTCATTTTTTCGGCCTCTCTAGGTGGGAGTATCCATGTTTTTGCTGATTATTGATCCTATGTTACATCAGAATTTAGGAGTGAGGAGATAGATGTTAGGAGTTGAGAAAATTATCTTCGCTTAACAATGATCAAAACTTTTCTTCCGGGTGCATTATACTGGGCTAACACACCCGAATAATATCCTTAAGCTAACCAAAAAACTTGGCTTTATCTTTAACTAATTTTGTCCCGATTCCGGCGGCAATGACTTCGGAGAGAATGCTAATTAAACGATAGATAGCAACGGTGACAAGTACGTTAGCGGCGGGAAATTTTTCTGTGTCAAAAAGTGCAATCGCTGTAGCTTCAAACACTCCTAATCCCCCCGGCGCTCCGGGGACAACTAAACCCAATAACCAAGCAAAACTAAAGGTTCCTAAGAGGGGTAAAATCTGAGCGGGGGTAATCATTTTTAACACCATCCAAGCTAAAATAAAACCCGCACCGCGCCACAATAAAAATCCAGTTTCACCCAAGAGAGGGACGAGAGGATATTTAGTTAGATAAACAGTTTCTTGAGCAATCTTTTTCTTTTGGCTAAGGATTTTGAGAGGATAATTTAAAAATTTGGGATGAATGCTGATTAAAATTAATCCTAAAACTAATATCTGTATCCCTAGACTTGAGCTAGATTTCATCCAACCTAAACCACTACCAATAACTGCTATGGCTAAGGCTGCACACACCAGCAATAAAAGTTCTAATAAAACGCTTAAACTGGCGATTCCCCAATCACTTCCTGCTTTATTAATGGCCACGATGCGAGCATAAAAGTGACCGATATTACCAGGTAGATATTTTCCTAAATTGGTAATCATATAGATGCCAATTCCTGTGGAGGTTTTAATCGGTTGTTGATAGCTTTTGAGTATCCATGTCCACACCCATCCTGCCCAAATTTGAGCGATAACAGTGGTTACAAGTGCCAAGAAAAGAAATAACCAGCCATGATTTTCAATTCTAACTGAGGTGACGTTATCCCAGTTATTTTTAAGGTTACTGAGAACAAAAAATAAGGTTCCCCCAATAATCAGCCAACGTAGAAACTTTTTCAGCATTTCATTTTTTCCTTTATTCATTTTCTGGGGGGAACCAATCGAGATCAAGAAGATTTTCTAAACTGTAGGGACATTCCCCAGGAAAACTAACTTGATTATCGGTTTTTTCTCTAACATAATTTAAAGCTTTCTGGTAAATACGAGGTAATTCTTGAGTGAGATAATTGCGGAGATTAGTAGTTAAATAAGTGTCGATCTGGTTTTTGAAATTGACGATTTCTGAACGCCAATGAGAACGATTATATTCTCTTTCCCTTATCCAAAATTGTAGCAGTAAAAAATGTCTAATAATTTGCTCTAATAAACTAGCAACACGAAACTTTTTTTCGTTTCCCAAATCTTCTAACTCCTCGATTAAATTCTCTAAATCTAAAGCGTCAAATCTCTTCGCTTTTAAGAGTTCGATGGTTTCTTCTAACCAGAGAGAATCATCAATTTCGTAGAGAGTTTTTAAGTCGGGAATAACAGTCATTATCATCTCCTTTATTCGTATGGTGGTAGCCAATTGGGATCGAGAAGTTCTTCTAAACTGTAGGGACAAGTATCGGGAAAAATAACTTGATTTTTTGTCTTTTTTCTCACATAACGGGTTGCCTTCTGATAAATATTATCAAATTCTTGTTCTAAATATTTCCGTAAACTTGCCGTTAGGTAGGTATTTAATTGATCTTGAAAATTTACCAGTTCTGATTCCCAATGACTTTGATTATATTCTCTTTCCCTTGTCCAAAATTGCAGTAACAAAGCATGACGAATAATTTGCTGTAAAAAACTAGCAACACGAAACTTTTTTTCGTTTCCCAAATCTTCTAACTCCTCGATTAAATTCTCTAAATCTAAAGCGTCAAATCTCTTCGCTTTTAAGAGTTCGATAGTTTCTTCTAACCAGAGAGAATCATCAACTTCGTAGAGAGTTTTTAAGTCGGGAATAACAGTCATTATCATTTCCTTTATTCGTAAGGTGGTAGCCAATTGGGATTGAGAAGTTCTTCTAAACTGTAGGGACAAGTATCGGGAAAGTTGACTTGATTTTTAGTCTTTTTTCTGACAAAGAAAACTGCATCTTCATAAATGTTAGTTAATTCATTTTGTAAATAATTACGGAGATTGGTGGTTAAGCCTCTTTTTAGCTGAATTTGAAAGTTGACTATTTCTAACTCCCAGTGATCCTGATTATATGCTCTTTTCTCTGTCCAAAATTGCAGTAACAAAGCATGACGAATAATTTGCTCTAATAAACTGGCAACACGAAACTTTTTTTCGTTTCCCAAGTCTTCTAACTCCTCGATTAAATTCTCTAAATCTAAAGCCTCAAAATTTTTAGCCTTGAGCAGTTCTATAGTTTCTTCTAACCAAAGAGAATCATCAATCTCGTAGAGAGTTTTTAAGTCGGGAATAACAGTCATTTTTTATCTCCTTGATTGTCAGATGGTAGCCAATTAGGATCGAGAAGTTCTTCTAAACTGTAGGGACAAGTATCAGGAAAGTTGACTTTATTATCGGTTTTTTGACGAACGTATCGCACGGACTCAAAGTAAATTTGCTCAAATTCCTGTTCTAGATATTTACGAAGATTTGTGGTTAAATAACGTTTTAGTTGATCTTTAAAACTCACTATCTCTGCTTTCCAATGAGCCTGATTATATTCTCTTTCGCTTATCCAAAACTGTAATAATAAACAATGTCTGATAATTTGCTCTAATAAACTGGCAACACGAAACTTTTTTTCGTTTCCCAAGTCTTCTAACTCCTCGATTAAATTATCTAAGTCTAAAGCGTCAAAATTTTTAGCCTTGAGCAGTTCGATAGTTTCTTCTAACCAAAGAGAATCATCAATTTCGTAGAGAGTTTTTAAGTCTAGAATAACAGTCATTTTTTATTTCCCCTAGAATTGGCAATAGTGATCAGTTAAACCGATCACTATTGCTTTTTTACTGTTTATATACTAGATAATTTTAGCGGCGCGCAGACCGAAAAAGAGACCGAGGGCAATTCCGGTAAAAACGATCAGATAACCCGCTAAAGCGGCAACAGCTAACACAGACATGGTGAAAATCTCCCAAGTAATTTAATCTTTTTTAGCATTGTACCGTTATTCTTGCCCTTCCCCTTCCTCCTCTTCTATATCTTCCCCAAAGCGCTGCTGGGGGGGGATTGCGGCGACAATTGCCTCGATTACCTTGCCGACTGGAACAATTTCTAAGCCCACATCTTCGGGATAAACTTGACCTCTGGGGACAATCGCCCGTTTAAAGCCCAATTTAGCCGCTTCTTTTAATCTTAGTTCCATTTGCGACACTAGGCGCACTTGTCCGCCTAATCCCACTTCCCCGATTAAGACTGTGCGCGGATCCACGACTCGATCGCGAAAACTGGCGACAACAGCGATCGCAACTCCCAGATCCGCCGCCGGTTCTTCCACTCCCAACCCTCCTGCGGAGGCAACATAGGCATCTAATTTCGATAAAGGAATACCGACGCGCTTTTCTAAAACGGCGAGAATTTGCTGTAATCGGTTGTATTCTATCCCCGTGGTTGATCGGCGCGGGGAAGCGTAGCTGGTAGGGCTAACTAATGCCTGTAACTCCACCACAATCGGGCGTGTACCTTCACAGGCTACCACCGTCGCCGTACCCGGGGAAAATTCATCGCGATTGCCTAAAAACAATTCTGAGGGGTTTTCCACTTCCACCAAACCGTGATCCACCATCTCGAAAATACCAATCTCATGGGTTGCCCCAAAACGGTTTTTCACAGATCTTAAGAGACGATGGGAGGCATAGCGATCGCCTTCAAAATATAACACCGTATCGACCAAATGTTCCAAAACTCGCGGACCAGCGATCGCCCCTTCTTTAGTCACATGACCGACAATTAATAAAGTAATATTCTCCCGTTTTGCCACCTGCATCAAGGCAGAGGTACATTCGCGAACTTGGGCGACGGATCCCGGTGCGGAAGTTAACGCCCCAAAATAAAGAGTTTGAATACTGTCAATTACCGCCACCTGTGGGCGTAGAGATTCTAATTCCCGCAAAATTTCCTCTAAATCTGTTTCTGGCAGAACGTAGAGATGATTATCGAGTTCTGCGGTTGATTCAGAGGCTTTTTTCTCCTTGCCATTGCCGTTATTTTCCGACTCCACGGGAACCACTCCCACCCCCAAACGGGCAGCCCGCAGTTTAATCTGTTGTCCCGATTCTTCGGCGGAAACGTAGAGGATGCGCGGTAATCTTTGGGCGAGTTGGTTGGTAACTTGCAGTAAAAGCGTTGATTTGCCGATACCCGGATCGCCGCCGATTAGTACAAGAGAACCCGGGACGATGCCACCACCGAGAACGCGATCGAATTCCCCGTAACCAGAGGGAAAACGTTCCTGTTCATACTGGGTAATTTCCGAGAAGCGCACCGAGATGCGCGGTTGCGGGTTGCGTTGCCCTTTGCCGTTATTTGGGCGACTATTTTGCCATCCTGGGCGATTTCCCGCCGGATTATTGCCACCAGCCATCACTTGTTCTTCTAGCGTCCCGTAGGTGTCACAACTGGGGCATTTTCCCAACCATTGGGGAGATTCCGCCCCACAAGCGCTACAGATATATATTGTTCGCGATTTCGCCATGTTTTTTAAGAAAAGTTGAAGAAAAGCGGTTTGAGGATCAATTCTCTTGTCAAATTTAGTTAAGTATGATAAAGGGGAAGGAAGACCCTAAAGTTATTGATAATTGCCATAAAAGAAATAAAATAGGAAATTTAGGCTTAATGATAACGGCCAAAGGATATTCTATAAACAGGAACGCTCGTTATTTAACTTTAAAATTCATCACACTATTTAACTAAGGAGTGTTAATTCAGTTGGAGAACCAGAAGGAAAAAATTCTCGTTGTTGATGATGAAGCCAGCATCCGTCGTATCTTAGAGACTCGTTTGTCGATGATTGGTTATGAAGTCGTCACCGCCGCCGACGGAGAGGAAGCTTTAGAAACCTTCCGCACCGCCGAACCCGATTTAGTGGTTTTGGATGTGATGATGCCGAAATTAGACGGTTACGGTGTCTGTCAGGAACTCCGCAAAGAATCGGATATTCCTATCATTATGTTAACCGCTTTGGGCGATGTGGCCGATCGAATTACTGGGCTAGAATTGGGCGCGGATGACTATGTGGTTAAACCTTTTTCTCCCAAAGAACTCGAGGCGCGGATTCGTTCGGTGTTGCGTCGGGTAGAGAAAAATGGCGCTCCGGGGATTCCCAGTTCCGGTGTGATTCATATCGGTTCCATTAAAATCGATACCAATAAACGCCAAGTTTATAAGGGGGATGAACGCATCCGTCTGACCGGTATGGAATTTAGTTTACTAGAATTATTGGTCAGTCGCTCGGGAGAAGCTTTTTCCCGCTCGGAAATCCTTCAGGAAGTTTGGGGTTATACCCCCGAACGTCATGTGGATACGCGGGTAGTGGATGTGCATATTTCCCGTTTACGAGCCAAATTAGAAGATGATCCCAGCAATCCTGAGTTAATTCTCACCGCTAGAGGTACAGGCTATCTTTTCCAGCGGATTTTAGAACTAGACGAGGAATAGTTCTCAGCTATGGCACCAGCTGATCCCAATCGTATTTTAAGACTGTTACCCCTGTTCGCCGGCATCGTCGGGGGTACGGTATTAATGTTTAATCGTTTTGCCACTGCCGATTTAACCCCATCGCAAGCGCGTTCCGATGTGATGGGAGTGATTTTGAGTGGGGTTTTAATTTTGGTGGGTTTAATCTGGCAAAGAGTTCAACCCCGCTTACCGGATGCGGTGGAATTAATCGGGCGCGAAGGTCTGGAATTTGCCCCAGATTTGCCAGAATCAGTTAAAATTGAGCTTGCTTGGGCTTCCCATTTACTTTTAACCAACACCGTGACAAAATCTCTGATCGTTTATTATCAGGGAAAAGTTTTATTACGTCGCGGTATCTTAAGCCAGAATTCTGAAGTTAAAGTTAGTAATATTATCAAAAGAGTTTTAGAAACCGGTAAAGCCGTTTATTTAGTTAATTTAAATTTATATCCCGCTAAAATCGAGTTTGACTATTTGCCAGAAAACACCCAAGGCTTAATCTGTCAACCCATCGGTAAGGAAGGGGTGTTAATTTTGGCGGCAAATGCACCGCGCAGTTACACTAAACAAGACGAAATTTGGATCGAGGGAATTGCTGATAAATTAGCCAACACTTTCAGTCAGTTTTAGACGATTTCAGTAAGATTTAAGAATTTGGTTAAGATGAGAGTAGGCAATTAGCCCTCAAAATGTTATTTTCTCTCGCTGATCTATTCCTAATTTTAAGTTAATTATCTCTTCGATTCCTATTTCATCAATTATTCCCGCTACTATTCCTAAGTGATCTAGATTTTTTACTTCTATCTTTGAAATTTTTCTTGACTTGAATATTTTTTGAGAACCTTTTTAGTTTCTCACTTTTTGGCTCCCTTGGGTTTGGTGGGTAAAATGTATTCTAAGATACATTCCTGCTGGCGAGGGAGTGGAAGGAACCACTCCAGACACAGAGGACGCAAAGATTGATCGCTTCTATATTAAGTTAAACTGATCAAACAAAGAATAAGAGAGCCACTTTTTCTTCCCTAAGATTATAAGTATAAATACTTAACTGGTTTTTCATTTTATATGCTACCAGTTATACTACAAGTTGAAGTGCAGAATGTGGGTTGTATTGTAAAGTTTCAAGACCTATAATCAGATGGCCTCTCTGATGAAAAAGACAGAACAGTATCAAGCTTTACCCGCTAAAGTTTCCCAACAAGTTTTGAGAGGATTAGACCGGAACTGGCCATCATTTTTTGCCGATTCATCATTTGACTATACTTTTACTAACTATCTTTCAACACGAATAGGATTATCTGGAAGGAATACTCTTTCTCGATCGCCTTGCTTCTCCAGCGAATTGATACTCGGAGGAAGAATAGCAAAAAATCAGTAATATTGCTGAATATAAGCGATAAAATCGCAAAATATGCTTATCTCTTCAAAATAGTTTAAACAGCTTAACAGGACTATATTTATCTGACGACAAAGTTTTTGTTCGTAAATCTAAATTTTTTGTTAAAATGATAACGATTATCATTCTAGGAAAGCTAAAATACCAAACAAATGAACTACTTGACAAAATAAACTAATTGTGTAGTGGAACTCTGCCCTCAATTAACGAGGGAGATACTCAAGACTTTTTCGGTGACTAGGAAAATCAATTTTTCCAGATTTCCGCACCGGAGATAAACCCAAAGACGAGGGAATAACCCGATAGCTTTCATTAGTTATCGTCTAGATGCCCAGAAAAATAAATACTCTAGCAAAGGGTATTTATTAACATTGGTAAAATCAGAAAACTCGGCCGATCAATTAACTATTGGAGTCCATAAAAATATCTATGACCTTAGCTAAGTCCAAAGCAATTTTTGACAATGATGACTACAATCACTTTCCCGAAGTGATTACCGAACCTAAATCGCCGGTATCAGAAGCCGAGATGATGCAAGCGGTACGAACACTGCTGTTAGGATTAGGAGAAGATCCCGATCGCGAAGGTTTACGAGACACTCCTAAACGAGTAGTAAAAGCCCTAAAATTTCTCACTTCTGGTTATCAGCAATCCCTGGATGAATTGCTGAATGGGGCAGTTTTTCACGAGGATGCTAACGAGATGGTTTTAATCCGAGACATCGATATTTTTAGCTCCTGTGAACACCATATTTTACCAATTATCGGCCGCGCTCATGTTGCCTATATTCCTAACGGGAAAGTGATCGGTTTATCGAAAATTGCCCGCATCTGTGAAATGTACGCCAGACGACTGCAAGTACAGGAACGTTTAACCGCACAAATTGCCGATGCTTTGCAAGGATTACTACAACCTCAAGGGGTAGCTGTGGTGATTGAAGCGACTCATATGTGTATGGTAATGCGCGGGGTTGAAAAACCCGGTTCTTGGACTTCTACGAGTGCCGTGCGCGGTATTTTTGCCGATTCTGCTAAGACTCGTCAAGAGTTTATGAGTTTGATTCGTCATAGTCCCGATTTTCACTAATTAGTCAGGGGGATTGGGATTATTTGATCGTCCTATCCCCAGTTTTTTCCTAGGTAAAAAACCAGAGCAAAACCAGCTATTTACTGTTTACTTTTTATTTTTGACGCGCTGTTATCATGCTGATTCGTCCCCGTCGTCTTCGTTATACTCCAGCGATTCGCCGTCTTGTTCGTGAAACCGAATTAACCGTTAATGACTTGATTTATCCCCTCTTTATCATGGAGGGAGAAAATCAAAAGGTGGCTATTTCTTCTATGCCCGATTGTTATCGTTATTCCCTTGATTTATTGCTCAAAGAAGTGGTTAATGCTTATAATTTAGGCATTAATGCCATCGCTCTTTTCCCTCTGATTGCCGAAGATAAAAAAGATAATTTCGGTAGAGAAAGTTATAATCCCGATGGTTTAGTGCCAAGGGCAGTGAAAGCGATCAAAAAAGAAGTCCCTGAAATAATTATTATCACCGATGTGGCCCTCGATCCTTTTTCGATTTATGGTCATGATGGTATTGTGGAGGACGGTAAAATTCTCAACGATGAAACCCTAGAAGTTTTAGTGAAAATGTCGCTCTCGCAAGCGGCAGCCGGGGCTAATTTCGTCGCTCCTTCCGATATGATGGATGGTAGGGTTGGGGCGATCCGTCGAGCTTTAGATGCGGCTGGCTATTTAGATGTGGGAATTCTCGCTTATACGGCTAAATATGCCTCTGCTTATTATGGTCCCTTCCGAGATGCCTTAGAATCAGCGCCAAAATTTGGTGATAAGAAAACCTATCAAATGGATGGGGCTAATAGTCGGGAAGCGTTACGGGAAGCCAGTTTAGACATAACAGAAGGGGCAGATATTATTATGGTTAAGCCCGCTCTGGCCTACCTCGATATTATCCGTCGTCTGCGCGATAGTAGCCATCTTCCCGTCGCCGCTTACAACGTCAGTGGTGAATACGCAATGATTAAAGCGGCGGCAAAACAGGGCTGGATTGACGAAAAAAGCCTGATTTTGGAAACTTTAATCAGTATGAAACGAGCGGGGGCCGATTTGATTTTGACCTATTTTGCTGCCGATGTGGCATTAATGAAACAAGAAAGCCGATTTTAGGGTTTTTGCCAGCGAAATTGATAGACATTATCCTGCGCTCCCCATACCTGCCGGCCAAGGCTATCATAACCTCGATCGCTGGTATCCATGCCCTGGGAATTTAGAATAATTGTATTAGTTATTTTTACCGCACCTCTGGCATTAGTGGGACAACCCTGGGGGGGAGTTTCTCCCCGATACCCCCCCGCTATCGGTTTTAAAAACACAGTACACACCGACTCAGCCAAATCTGATACATTTAATTTTCTTTCTGTCAAGTCTTTGTTACAAAAATTAATAAAGTTAGGGGCATTATTTAACTTATAAGCTTTCGATTCCACAGTGGAATTATCAGCGCTAGGTTGAATGACTAAAATTCTTTGACGATAGGGTTGATTTAAGCGATCGATAATTGCCTGTTCCTGATAAAGATAAATATTATCCTGTTTGGGGGAAAAATCCACGGCACAGGTGGTCATTTGCACCTTAGCAATGCGCGGGTTAGTCTGCGCTTGTTGCGTCGTATCCATAACCCCAATTAAATGATTAGCCACCCCCTGCACTTCCGGGTTAAGGGACAAAGATTGAGTGAGAAAAAATCCTAGGGCGATCGAAGTTTTCAGCATGAGCAGAGGCTTGATTCCGGTTAGTCTCTAATTAGCTTAAACTAATAAGCAGCAAGAGCAAAAATACCCCTTTTCCCATGGCTAATCATCTGGCTGAATCTGAAAGTCTTTACCTGCGAAAACACGCCGAAAACCCGATCGATTGGTGGTATTGGTGTGACAGCGCCCTAGAAATTGCCAGGAGAGAAGATAAACCGATCTTTCTCTCGATCGGTTATTCTAGCTGTCATTGGTGTACGGTTATGGAAGGAGAAGCTTTTTCCGATCGAGCCATTGCCGATTATCTCAATCAGTATTTTTTGCCGATCAAAGTTGATCGCGAGGAAAGACCGGACATCGATAGTATCTATATGCAAGCATTGCAGATGATGGTCGGTCAAGGGGGTTGGCCGCTGAATGTCTTCCTAACACCCGATAGTTTAATTCCCTTCTATGGTGGCACCTATTTTCCCGTGCAACCGCGTTTTAACCGGCCCGGTTTTCTGCAAGTGTTGCAATCGGTACGTCGTTATTATGACGAGGAAAAGGAGAAATTAAGCAAATTCACGGCCGAAATGCTGGGCGCACTGCGTCAATCGGCTATTTTACCGCGAGCAGAGACCAATTTAGCCGATCCTTCCCTTTTAGCCACAGGAATCGAGACAAATACAGCGGTGATTCAGGTTAATCCCAATAACTACGGTCGGCCCAGTTTTCCGATGATTCCATATTCTCATCTGGCTTTGCAGGGCAGTCGCTTTGGGGACGATTTTGAGGACTCCCTCTGGCAAGCGGCCTATCAACGGGGGGAAGATCTGGCCCTGGGGGGAATCTATGACCATGTGGGGGGAGGATTCCATCGTTATACGGTGGATTCGACGTGGACAGTTCCCCATTTTGAAAAAATGCTCTACGATAACGGGCAAATTGTCGAATATTTAGCCAATTTGTGGAGTGCGGGTAATCGAGAGGCGGCCTTTGAGAGAGGGATTAAAGGCACGGTTAACTGGCTAAAACGGGAAATGACCGCCCCAGAAGGTTATTTTTATGCGGCCCAAGATGCCGATAGTTTTGAGAAGGCCACGGATGGGGAACCGGAGGAAGGGGCCTTTTATGTCTGGTCGGATCGGTCGTTAAGGGATTATCTCTCGACCGAGGAATTGGGGCTGCTGCAGGCTAATTTTACCGTCACTGCCGAGGGGAATTTTGAGGGTCGTAATGTCCTGCAACGTCGGCAAGGGGGAGAATTAGGGAAGGAGATAGAAAATCTGCTCGATAAGTTATTTATTCGGCGTTATGGCAGTTCTCAAGCCCAATTAGCTCTTTTTCCCCCGGCCAGAGACAATCAAGAGGCGAAAACCGTCTCTTGGCCGGGACGGATTCCGGCGGTAACGGATACGAAAATGATTGTCGCTTGGAATAGTTTGATGATTTCCGGTTTAGCCCGGGCCTTTGCCGTCTTTAGCGAACCTTTGTACTGGCAAATGGCTACTCAAGCGGCCGAGTTTATTCTCAAGCATCAATGGTTAGATGGACGTTTTCAGCGCTTGAATTATCAGGGTCAAGCCTCGGTTTTAGCCCAATCGGAGGATTTTGCCTATTTTATTAAGGCTTTGCTGGACCTGCAAACCGCTAAACCCCAAGAAACTGGCTGGTTAGAGGCGGCTATCGATCTACAGGGGGAATTCGATCGCTGGTTTTGGGCCGAGGATGAGGGGGGATATTTTAATACTGCTTCCGATCATAGTCTCGATCTGATCGTGCGGGAACGGGGTTATACGGATAATGCCACCCCTTCAGCCAACGGAATTGCGATCGCTAATTTAGTTCGTCTGTCGCGATTGACGGAAAATCTAGAATATCTCGATCGGGCCGAAAAGGCCTTGCAATCTTTTAGTACCATCCTAGAACAGTCCCCCACCGCTTGCCCCAGTTTATTTGTTGCTCTCGATCACTATCGTCACGGTTTCTGTCTGCGCGCCCCGGAAAGCTCGATCGAGCCTCTGTTAGGTCGCTATTTGCCCACTGCGGTGTATCGAGTCGATGACAGTTTACCCCCTAGCACATTTGGGTTAATTTGTCAAGGGTTATGCTGCCTTGAACCGGCGGAAAATTTAGAACAGTTAGACCGACAAATTGCCGGGGTGATGGCGGGTCCGTCAACACTGCTCGGTTAGGGATTTTTTCTCTCTGCTTCCCGCTCTCCTAGTAAATAGGCTCTGGTGTTTGGCTTTCGTTGGCAACTTCAACTAAGAAAACGGAGAGGCTATGGCTTTAGAAACTTTCGGATGATCAGTATATAACAATGACCTTAATTGCTTTTTGAGTCAAGACCTAATTTAGCGGCGTGATTGCTCTAAAATAAGGTCATCGCCTGATCAGTATATAGCAATGACCTTAATAGCTGTCATCGATTATGACATGGGAAATCTGCACTCTGCCTGTAAAGGACTGGAAACCGTGGGTGCAGTGCCGAAAATTACCGATTCTCCCCTCGATCTCGAAAAAGCTGACGCTATTGTCTTACCCGGAGTCGGTTCTTTTGATCCTGCTGTCCGGCAAATTCGCAGCCGTCATCTCGAAAAACCGATCAAAGCAGCGATCGCTAATGGTAAACCCTTTCTCGGTATCTGTCTCGGTTTACAAATTCTCTTTGACTCATCGGAGGAAGGACAAGAGGCGGGTTTAGGGGTTATTCCGGGGACAGTGCGCCGTTTTCGCTCGGAACCGGGCATTACCATTCCCCACATGGGTTGGAATCAATTAGACTTCACCCAGCCGGATCATGCTCTTTGGCAGGGATTACCCCCCCATCCTCACGTCTATTTTGTCCATTCCTATTATGTCGATCCCCTTGATAGTCATCTAACTGCCGCCACCGTCACCCACGGCAGTCAAACGGTGACGGCAGCGATCGCTCGTGAGCGTTTGGTGGCGGTGCAGTTTCACCCGGAAAAATCCTCCACTAATGGCTTAAAAATTCTGGCTAACTTTGTTGAACAGGTGCAAAAATTAGCTTTAGTCTCCTAAATAAGCCTTTAAAACCCGCTCGTTTTTTTGGATTTCGCTGGGAATGCCATCGGCTAAATTTGTCCCTTCTGCTAATACCCAAACGTGGTGACAAAGGGACATAATCACATCCATATTATGCTCGATAATTAAAAAGGTAATTCCCTGACGATTCCATTCGATAATATGGTCGCTGATTTGACCGATTAAAGTGGGATTAACTCCGGCGGCCGGTTCATCTAATAAAATTAATTTTGGCTCGGTCATTAGCGCTCGGCCAATCTCTAATAATTTACGCTGTCCTCCCGATAAAGCCCCCGCATAATCGTGCGCTTTTTCCCCTAGACCGATCGAATCTAATATGTCCAAAGCTTTGGCACGATTTTCCTGTTCCTGTTGGCGAATTTTTGCCCCCTGAAACCAGACTTTGAGAAAATTTTCTCCCGTTTGTCCCGGACTAGCTAAGAGCATATTTTCTAACACCGTTAATCGGGATAATACCCTGGCGACTTGAAAAGTTCTCACACATCCTTTCAGGGCAATTTGATAGGGAGGCAGCTGATGAATCGGCTGACCATCAAGAAAAACTTCTCCTTTATCCGGGCGAATAAAATTAGATAAAAGGTTAAAAAGTGTGGTTTTGCCGGCTCCATTAGGACCGATTAACCCGGTGATGCTGCCCTGCGGCACGTCCAAATAAGCATTATTGACGGCGCGAATGCCTCCAAAACTTTTCGATAATCCTTTGGCAGAAAGTAACATAATTGATCAGATAAACATCAGTTATCAGTAAACATTAAACAGTAATCAGTGAAAAGACAGTAAGTAGTCGTGGGAAATAAATTTCTTAGTTGAGACAGGCAATAGGCAATAGGATTATTTAAATGTGTAATTAATTTTGCTCAAGTCCTTAGAAAACTGCTATTTAATACTGCTCACTTAATATTCAAATCTAATAACTGATAACTGATAATTGATAACTGATAACTGATAACTGAAATTATTTTCCCAAAGTTAACTCCTCTTTTTTGCCGAGGATACCCTGGGGTCGCCAGATCATTAAAACCATGAGCAGCAGACCGATAATCATAATCCGTAAAGCCCCTAATTGGCTATCATTAAAAATATCTAATTGGGGTAGAATAAAGCGAGTCAGGGAATCGTAAGCCCAGAAAATTACTGCTCCTAGTAAGGTGCCGGCATTGCTACCAGAGCCACCGAGAATAATAATAATCCAAGCGTTAAAAGTCAATAACGGTTCAAAATTAGTCGGGTAAATAGTGGTTAATTGCCATGCTAAAAAAGCCCCGGCTAAACCAGCAATCGCACCGCCTAACATCAAAGATTGTAACTTATACCAAAAGACATTTTTTCCTAAAGCCCGGGGAATTTCTTCATCTTCCCGAATCGCTTTGAGGATGCGTCCCCAAGGCGATCGCAAAACTAATTCTAAACCAGTATAAACGAGAGCGAGGAGGACTAAAACTACCACCATCAGCCCGGCTTTGTAATTATAATCATTCAAGGCAATTACACCGTTTATATACAGAAAAAGCAGGATTATCGCCCCTAACAACCCCCAAAAGATTAAAGCTCTCTTTTGCGTCGGTTGATAGCTTTTACCGCTAATTTGCCCGGCTTCGCGCCATTGTCGTTGCAGATTGCGCCCCAATTGCCAGAGAGCAAAGATAGCAAGCAGGGTAAACAGGGCAATAATTAATAATTTGACGGGAAAACTGGGATTTATATCCAAAGGTAGGGGATAACGTTGTAGTCCGAAACTGCCTTTCGTTAACCAATCCTCGTTAAGCACCAGCAAACGAATTAACTCAGACACCCCGATGGTGACAATCGCTAGATAATCGGCTCTTAATCTCAGGGTGGAAAAACCGATGGCTAATCCCAACAATGCCCCTAGGAGCGCCCCGACAATGGCAGCAAAAATCATCGGTACACCCTGTAAAGTTAATAAAACCGTTGCATAAGCCCCTAAAGTGGCAAAAGCAACGTGACCAAAGTTAATTAAGCCAGTAAATCCCCATTGTAGATTTAAACCGAGGGCAAAAATCGCGTAAATACCCGCCCAAATTGTCAGGGAAACTAAATAATCTGTCATCTTAAGTAAAAAGTAAAAAAGGGGTTGGGGGAGTGGGGGAGTGCCGGAGTTGGGGAGAAAAAAGCTGAAAACTCACATCTGATTACTGAAAAGGCTGATAGCTAACTGCTAGTATAATATCAGTTACAACGGCCTCTGTAGCTTGATGGACAATTGTGACGAGCGGAGGGTGCTAGGCTATTAATAACGAAAAAACCTTGTCCTGTTGATTTCTATGCCTCTTTTGATTCTAATTGCCGATGATGACCCTGGTATCCGCCTAGCAGTCAAAGACTATTTAGAATTAGCAGGTTATAGTGTGGTAGCGGCGAGTAATGGTTTGGAAGCTTTGAATTTATTGGATACCTATCATCCCCATCTTTTGGTATCGGATATCAAAATGCCGCGTTTAGACGGTTATTCTTTGGTGACTAAGGTGCGGCAACAGCCAGAATTTAGGTTATTACCAGTAATTTTTTTAACCGAAAGAGGGTCAACGGAGGAAAGAATCCGCGGTTATCAAGTGGGTTGTGATATCTATCTTCCTAAACCTTTTGAGATGGAGGAATTAAAAGCAGTTATTCGCAATCTTTTAGAGCGATCGCAAATGGTGCAAAGTGAACGTCAATATCAGAAATTAAAACCAGAAGAAAGTCCCAAAACTAGGGATGTTTTAACTTCTTCTTTACAGGACGATTTTAAGTTAACTAATCGCGAGCGGGAAGTGTTAGAACATTTAGCCCGGGGACTTTCTAACAGTGAAATTGGGCAAAAACTGCATCTTAGTTCTCGCACGATCGAGAAATATGTTAGTAGTTTACTCAGAAAAACAACTACTAACAATCGCGCCGAATTGGTTCGTTTTTCCCTCGAACATAGATTAATCGATTAGCTGAAAGAAAAAACTTAAATTTTGTTTTTTACTTCCTCCAAAAGACTGCCACAGGAGTCTAAAAGTAGCTCGATTACGCGGTCAAAACCTTCACGACCACCGTAGTAGGGATCGGGAACTTCTTTTTCTGGGTGATAACGAGCATAGTCACACATTAACTTGATCTTTTCTTGATATTTTCCTGTCCGATCTAGGGATAAAATATCTTGATAATTGGCTTTATCCATGGCTAGGATTAGATCAAAATTCTCGAAATCTTCGCGGGTAAATTGTCTAGCTGTCCCTTGCAGAAGAATACCGCGTTTTTTGGCGGCCGTATTCATGCGAGAATCAGGAGGAGAACCGATATGATAACCGGCAGTCCCCGCAGAATCACAGAGGATTTTATTGCCTAATCCTTCTTGTTCAATCAGATAAGTCATGATATTCTCGGCAGCGGGAGAACGACAGATATTTCCTAAACAGACAAAGAGTAGTTTATAGGGCATAAATTGACTGGTAGAATCATCACTAAATTGCCAATTATAGGGCATTTCTAACATCCCGATAAAGATTTATCCTCAAAAAACTCCTCGCTGTCCATTAACCTAATTTTGGCTAATCCCAAGCTTTCTAAATAATCTTGCCACCCTTGGGGAGTATCTTCGATCGCTAATAATCCTAATACCCTAGCTACGTCTGCTACCCAGGGTAGGGTATGAATTCTATAACCCTGCCAGTTTACTTCTAAAGATAACCAAGCGGGAATCTCTTGGGGGTTAAATTGTTGGGAGGCAAGATAATCAGCTTGAAAGCAGTAAATCCGAGGTGGTTTTTGACTCTCTAACAAGGTTAAACACTCCTTCTAATCTGGACATTAATCTCTTTCCCCATATTTTAGGGGAACCTCAGCATAATTTTTGTTAAATATGAACTTCTCTTGTCAAGAAATAGTTAAGTTTGCTCAAGACAATTTACCCTTAATTCTCCCCTAAGCGAGGACGAATAATTAAATAAATTGCCGGACCGATTAGAGGCAAAAGGGAAATTACCGGCAACAGGAAAGGATTTTTTAATCCCCGTCGGGTTAGATCATCTTGCAGCAAAATTGGACATAATAGGGTTAAAAGACAGAAATCTAAACTCATAACATGAATAAAACGGCTAGTTTGCCACTGATACCAAAAATCAGACCAATTGCCGTTAATTAATCCGTAAGCGATTAAAATTGCCGCAGTAATTAGGGCAATTACTCCTAACCAAGGTGAGTCTAAAAGTTTAATGACCAGATTTTTTTTACCAGTAAAATTGCTGTTAGGTTGACGGAGAGTTAGATAGGGTAAAATAGCGAAAGCACCCACGGCAAAGGAGGCAAAAGTAAAGGGCCAAGCGATGATTTTTTGGTCACGACCATCGATAATTAAAAGGCTAGTGTAGATAAGTGGCCAAACTCCCATCAGGTTAAAAAGAGCGATAATTAACGGGTTGATATTTTGCCATTTCCCAGTGGAAAGATCGATAATTAAATTTATTGTATCTGGTTGATCGGGTGGTGCTAGTAAAAAAGCGTATAATCCGAAGCCTAACCAAAGTAAACCGAGAATAATTTTTGTTAACATGGGAGTAGATAATTAGGTTAATTGAGTAATGGGGGTTTCAGCAGATATTTTACTAGAAAAGTGATCAAAAGATCAAGGGATATTACCTAATCAATGATCGCTAAGTAGGTAGGCGTTAAAAATTATCAGATGCCCCCCTTATTAAGGGGAGATCCCCCCGCCTATCGGCACCCCCCTTATCAAGGGGGGCAGGGGGGATCGAACCTAAAATCCATTTTAAATTTAATTATAACCAGCTACTTAATTTTTAGGGAAGAAGACGAGGATCCATGGTTTCTCTTGGGGTAATTTCTGCACTTTTAGAGTGGAGTAAGCGAGTTTGTTCGAGGATAGTTTCTAATTCTTCATCCGAGAATTCTTGTACATAGTTTAATTTCACTTCTTCTAGGAAGATAATTAATAACATCTCGATTCTTTCTAGACTGTGACGGGATTGTAATTCCCCGGCGAGAGATTGCCCGAAACGTTGGACTAATTGCTGTAATAAACGCTCAAAAACTTCGTCTTCCTGGGTAATCTTGTCAGCTATATTAACAAAGGATTGATACAATTGACTAGATAGACGATTACTCAAGTCAGTTTTTAACCCTTTCATGCCGGGTAATCGCAATAAGCTCTGATACGCAGGAGTTTGACTGAGAATTTTCTCGATATTGTATTTAATTAAAGCTTCTGCTTCCGGTTTAACTTGCGGTAAAACCTTATCAACGGTACTATTAACTACTAACCGAAAAATTTCGATAACTTCATTAGTATCATTGAGATTATTATATCCACCACTAAGGGATTGATCGAGAAATTTCTCCACTTGTCCCCGTCGGATATATTCCTGTATTTGATTAATAATTCTCAGGAATATTATCTCAGTAATATCTTTAGAAATTAGCGCAACTAAGCCTTTAACTGCCTGCTCTTTAATTACTCTTAAGTTAATAATTTTAACTTGATCTAGGCGAATAATGGTAGGAATAAATCGCAGCCATCTCCAGATAGGAACAAACAGAAAAATATCATACCATCGCCATAACATAGCCTCGCGCCAACGCAGACCTTTATGAGTGCGAGCAATCCACCAAGTTCTTATCATAAATTCCCAGAAAAAGATGGTGCCAAAGAAAAAATCGATCGCCTCAAAGTTATCTATCGGTCTCCCATCTTCTCCCAGGGGACGAAAATAATTAGTTTCTATTAAAGGTTGAATTTCTTGATTGAAAAATTTCAACTCTTTTTCCCAGCCATTTTGACTGAGATAATCCCAAGTCCAAAACTTCTGAAAGGCTGCTTTTGCGGAAACATTTTCTGTTTTAAAAACCCGCAAGCGCATTTTATTTTTAATCTTCTCTAAAGTCCCAGTTTTCTCGGCCGAGGCAAAGGGATTATTATCGATCATATCGACACTTTTTTGGCGTAAATTGGCTAAAATTTTCTCGATCTCTTGGCGATATTCTTGCAGATTAAACTCTGGGTTAAAGACCTTTTGATTAATTATTTCATTAAGTTTATCAACCGTAGCTAAATATTCGCTGGTACTGCGATAGGGTTTAATCCCTTTCACCACATCATACTTAGCAATTCCTTTAACAAAGGGAATTTCTAGGGGTTTATCGGGAGGTATTTGTAATTCTTGAAAGGAAATCGGACCGAGTTTTATTGGTTCATTAAATCTTAATAAAGTTATTTGCAAGCGTCCCTGTAACCAAAAATCTCGCAGGGGAATATAGGTTAAATCGAAAATAACCAGAATATAATTGCATAACACCAATAGGGCCATGCAAGTCTCAAAGAGATTGCGTAGGGAAAAACGACGGTTTCTGATCACGGGGTTTTTAGTCAAAGTCATTAGCCTAGAAAGCACACTTTGACTATGGTAAACCGAAAACGCCTAATTTTTTGCCTGAAAGCGATATAAGTAGTTAAAAAAGGAGCGGTTAAACTTAGTTCTGCCTCAGCAATTAATAGATGTAGTCTTCTATTCTGTAATAGCATCCTAGCAGATTCAGTTAAGCAGTTAGCTACAACTTCTTTGGCAAGAACATTTTTATTATAAGTCGGTAAGTTGCAGATTAGCATAAAATCACCCTGAATTGATTTTTATCTGTCAATAAGCCTAGAGCCTCGTAGGGTGTTTTTCCTTGCGTCAACCCAACCTATAATAATTGCTGCTCTCGTAGGGTGTGTTAATAAAGTATTGACAATGTAAATACATTCTGCCTATACTACAAGTATGGATGTCTATTTTGTCCTCAGTGGCATTACTTTTGTTTGGAATGACGAGAAATCTAGGATTAACCCGATCAACCATGACGGTATTACGTTTCAGCAAGCAGCAGAAGTCTTCTTCGATCCACTGCTGGTTGTTGTTGATGCAAGTCGCAATGATGAGGCACGAGATGCGATCATTGGGTTAGATAGACGGTGGAATCTCCTGTACGTCGTCTATATTGAGCGTGAAAACGACATCATTCGGATCATTTCGGCTCGCAAAGCCACACGCAAGGAACGTGAGTATTATGAAAGTTGAGGCATTAAAAAAACGACTGGAGAAAAATCGCCCTATGACTACAATCACGATTCGTATTCCCGAAGATGTGATTGAAGATTTAAAGCGGGTTGCACCGTTGCTTGGTTTCTCAGGTTATCAACCTTTGATCCGTGCTTACATTGGACAAGGGCTGCGTGCGGATTTGGAGCGTCTAGAGGGAGATACAATTTCTGCTCTCGTTGCTAGTTTGAAGCGTCATGGTGTAAGTGATGAACTGCTGCAAGAAGCGTTGAGTGAAATTACTCCGCGTTAGTCTAGGTTTTCGGCCTCCTAGGTTGAGTTGAGCGAAACAATACGGGGTCGAAAATGGCTCAATTCGATTGAAAAAGCGCAACCCAACCACCTCAACGGTTGTTATTACTTATATAATAGACTACATAAGCTTTATTGATCGCTTTTTTCTATGTCCGAATCAGCTGCTGGAATTTCTGTTTCCAAACCCCAAAATATCTGGAAACGACAAGTTAAAGTCAATCTGAGAAGTCTCTTTAGTACCCTGGGAAAAGCCGCTCTTAACGGGGCATTTTTGCAGTGGGATGATCTGGCCGAAAATGGAGTAGAAGTTTTAGATGCTCTTGGTTTAAGTCGGACTCCGGGGGAATTAGCGGGTTTATTAATAAGTCAATCGCTAATGAAAGCGATGAAAGGATTACTTAAAAGTAATGCTGATTTACTGCCCCAAGAAGTTGAAAAGCTGCCTTTAAAAGAACTTTACAGTCAGATTACCGACTCTTTACAAGAGCAGGAATTAATTCTCGATCAAGATTTTTTTGAGCATCCCGAAAGATTACCTATAGTCGCACCAATCCAAGCAGCTTTTTTACGGTGGTTAACAACAAATAATTTAATCACTAATTCCCAGGAAGCACAGAGCCTAAGTAACCGTTTACCAGCTTATTTTGTCTTAGCATTGCAGGAGCAATGGAAAGATAAACGAGATGAATACAGTCTGCTTTTAGATGAAATCGACACTCCTTTTAACAATGCTTGGAAACGAGAAGGAGGCTGGTTACATTATCGAGCTTGGTTGCAAAAACAGATCGATGAACCTATTTTTTGGGAAACCTTTAGTTTAAAGCAAATTTATGTACCTCTACGGGGATTTTATGAAGAAGAAATCAAAGCCACCACAGACACAGATTACCATCGAGAGCCATCATGTAAACGCATTGTTATCAAGCTCCAAGAGCAGTTAGAAACATGGTTAGAAGCGGCAAAATCCGATGATGCTATCCGTTTATTGACCAGTGGGCCGGGTAGTGGAAAATCGTCCTTTTGTAAAGTATTTGCTGCCCAACAAGCTGGGTTAGAAAAACAAGTTTTATATATTCCCTTGCATCGCTTGAGTTTCTCCACAGATTTAGTAACAGCAGTTAAAACTTTTGTTCAACATGACGGTTTTTTACCAGAAAATCCCCTAGAACCGAGCGATCAAGATTTAAAATTACTAATTATCTTTGATGGCTTAGATGAGCTATCTATGCAGGGAAAACTCGCCCAAGAAGTCGCCCAAAATTTTATTAATGAAGTACGAGATCAGGTCAAAAGTTTTAATCAAAATAAAACCCGTTTACAAGTGTTGATTAGCGGGCGTGATGTGGTGGTACAATCCAATAAAAATAATTTTAAAAAACCTCAGCAAATTATCACCATTTTACCCTATTTGGTTGATAAAAGCGATGATTTTAGCGATGTTGATAACTTATTAAAGGTCGATCAACGTGATCAATGGTGGCAACAGTATGGGCAAGCTAAAGGGAAAAACTATGCACAATTACCGCCGGAATTATCGGGGGAAAATTTACAAGAAATTACCGCTCAACCGCTATTAAATTATCTTATTGCTCTCACTTTTGAACGAGGCGAGGTTCAATTTTCCCAAGAAACTAACCTCAATAATATTTATGAAAATTTGCTCAAGGCAGTCTATGAGCGAGGTTATGAAAAAAATAGTCCAGGCCACCGGGCTATAGAAGGGATTACAGAAAAAGATTTTGTGCTAATTTTAATGGAAATTGCCCTTTCCTGTTGGCATGGTAACGGTAGAACCACCACCGTGAGAGAGATTGAAGAACATTGTGAAAATAATGGCTTAAAAAATCTCCTAAAAAATTTCCAAGATAGTTTTCAAAGCGATTCCCAAGGGAGTATTACCCGTCTTTTAACAGCCTTTTATTTTCGAGAAAGTGGCGATTTACGAGGCAGCGAAAAAACCTTTGAATTTACCCATAAAAGTTTTGGTGAATATTTAACTGCCCGCAGAATTGTTGACCGAGTTAAGCAAATTCATAAGAAATTACAAGACAGTGAAAATGATTATGACAATGACTACGATCCCAGACAAGCTTTAATCGCCTGGGCGACTTTATGCGGACCGAGGGCAATAGATGAATATCTTTTTAGTTTTATTCTCAATCAAATGCAATTACAGTCCCCTGATGAAGTGAAACAGTGGCAGAAAACTCTGGGTGATTTAATTAAATATCTTTTGGACAAAGGAATGCCGATGGAGAATTTAACAAACCGCCCCAATTTTCAGGAGGAAATGCGACAGGCACGCAATGCCGAGGAAGCTTTATTAGCCCTATTTAATGCCTGTGGGCGAGTCACCAAAGAAATTTCTTCCATTCAATGGCCTTCTCTTGACGCTTTCGGCAATTGGTTAGCCCGTCTTCAGGGACAAAGAATAAATTATGGGCCTATGTTTGTGTTAGATTGCCTCAGTTTTCTTGATTTACAAAACTGTCTGTTGATAAATCGAGATCTTTACAGGGCAAATCTGGTCGAGGCAAATCTTGCAGGGGCAAATCTTGCAGGGGCAAATCTTGCAGGGGCAAATCTTGCAGGGGCAAATCTTGCAGGGGCAAATCTTTACCAGGCTAATATGGTCGGGGCTAATCTTTACGAGGCTAATCTTTACGAGGCTAATCTTGGAAGGGCTAATCTTTACGGGGCTAATCTGGGCGAGGCTAATCTTGATGGGGCATATCTTGCAGAGGCAAATCTTCAATGGGCATATCTTGATGGGGCAAATCTTGATGGGGCATATCTTGAAGAGGCAAATCTTCAACGGGCGAATCTTGAAAGGGCTAATCTTGTGGGGGCTAATCTGGTCGGGGCTAATCTGGGCGAGGCAAATCTTGAAGGGGCAAATCTTGAAAGGGCAAATCTTGATGGGGCAAATCTTGAAGGGGCAAATCTTGAAAGGGCAAATCTTGACGGGGCTAATTTTATAGATGCTAACGTCAAAGGGACGATTCTCGATACGGAAGTTAAAACCGAGTGACTCTTCTAGGTTCTGTGTGATAAGTTTAACTTACAATACGATCGATCAGTCTTTGTGTCCTTTGTGTCTTTGTGGTTCGTTCCACCCCCTCGCTAGGAAGAATGTATCTTAGAATACATTTTACCCACCAAACCCAAGAGAGCCGATTATCTGGTGAGTGGGGATAAATCGGATTTGCTAAAACTAGCCTCGTAGGTTGAGTTAAGCGAAACAATACGGGGTCGAAAATGGCTCAATTCGATTGAAAAAGCGAAACCCAACCACCCCAACGGTTATTCTTAGTTGGGTGTAAAGCACCTTATCTGAGGTTAAGATTTATTCTTTCTAATTGTTGCTAGAAATGGGTTATGATGTTTATGCGTTTAGGGGCTAAAGGAGAAAAATCATGGTACGTTGGTCACTAACCGAATCAGCTTTAGGACAAAAAGGCGCAAAAAAGGGAAGCTTATCCCAATACGTTGAAGAAGCGGCACAAAGAGCGAGCTTTGAAGAAACCGTGGATTCTGTCCAAGAACGTAACTTGCGTTATTCCGAGGAAGAAATCGAAGAATCTATCAATGAGGCTATCCGAGAAACTCGTGCTGCGTCTCGTTCTTGATACCAATATTCTAATTTCTGCACTGTTACGCAAAAACACACCGCCTTATCTTCTTTATCAAGCATGGCGTGTGAATCTGTTTGAGCTAGTGACCTCGACATCGCAACTTGAAGAATTACAGCGAGTGATGGCTTATCCTAAATTGCAACGTTATTTCACCCCAGAAGAAGCCCAAACCATGTTAGCAGGGATAACCGCTTCTACCCTCTGCGTGACATCCCTCCCTATTGTGTCTTATTCACCCGACCCAGATGATAATATCATTTTGGCCACAGCGATTGCGGGTAAAGCTGATTATCTGGTGAGTGGGGATAAATCGGATTTGCTAAAACTAGGCGTTATTGAAGATATTCTCATCATAACCCCCCGTCAAGCCTTAGATATTCTTCAACAGCTTATCCCTACCTAGGATGAAAATAATTATAAATTTCCTTAGCTAATTGTTCCCCAATTCCTGTCACCTGTTGCAATTGTTCTAGGGAAGCTTCGCGAATATAATCCAGAGAATGAAAATGAGCTAATAAATCTTTTTGTCGCTTAAAACCTAACCCCGGTATCTCATCCAGACGGGAACGGCGACTTTTTTGCATCCTTTGTTGTCGGTGAAAGCTAACAGCAAAGCGATGCGCTTCATCCCTGACTCGACGCAATAATTGCACTCCGGGTTGTTCCTTATCCGTCTCTAAAGGAGAGGATTCCCCCGGTAAAAAAATCTCCTCTCTCTGTTTAGCTAAACTAACAACTTTTACCTGTTCTAATAAATTCATCTCCCCTAAAACTGTCACCACGGCCGATAATTGTCCCTTTCCCCCATCAATCATAACCAAATCGGGAAAATCATCACTTTCGGCAATATTATCGGGATTTTCGGCATAACGACGGAAACGCCGGCGAATTACTTCTGCTAAACTGGCAAAATCATCGGAATGGCCGATTTTAACCTCGGGATTTTTGATTTTATAGTGACGATAATGTTGATTAGCGGCCACCCCATCGATAAACACCACTCCCGACGCGACTGCATTAGAACCCTGAATATGAGAAATATCATAACCCTCGATGCGGTGCGGCAGTGCCGGTAAATCGAGAATTACCGCTAAATCTTGCAAAGACTGTAAATCCCGGTCGGCGCTTCTTTTCGTCTTTTCTAACTCATAAAGAGCGTTTTTCTCGACCATAGCTAATAAATCCGCTTTACTTTGCCGTTGGGGGACAGTTAACTCGACTTTGCGACCTTTTTTTTCCCTTAACCACCCCGCTAACACCTCACCTTCCGGTAATTCGCAGGGTAACAGGATTTCGCTGGGAATTTCCACCCCTTCCACCGATAAATAATGTTCTTCTAGGACTTTTTGCAGGATTTCTCCCTCGTTTGCTGACTGACTATCGGCAAAAAATCCCAAACGTCCCACCAAACGACCAGAACGCACTTGGAATAATTGTATGCAACAATGCTGCTCGTCTTTAGCTAAAGCGATCGCGTCCCGGGATACGGTATCATCAGATAAAGAGACTTTTTGATCGGTATTAAGAGCCTGTAATCCGCGAATTTGATCCCTAATCGTGGCCGCTTTTTCAAAATCTAGGTTTTCCGACGCTTCTAGCATCTTTGCTGCTAATTTCTCTAATAATTCCCCCGTCCTTCCCTGAAAAATCATCGCCACTTTCTGCAAGGTTTCCCGATAATCTTGGGGACTGATTAATTTTTGACAAACCCCCGGACAACGACCGATATCATAATTTAAACAGGGACGGTCTTTAAAAAGAGGTTGGGGACGTTGACGCAGGGGAAAAGTGCGTTTAATTAGGTGTAAAGTGTAGCGCAGCAGCCTAGTATCGACGTAGGGACCATAATAACGGTCTTTTTGGTTATTTATGCTCCGTTTGCGGGTGATAAAAATGCGCGGGTAGGTTTCCGACCAAGTGATACAAATGTATGGATATTTTTTATCGTCCTTGAGGAGAGTATTAAAATGGGGCTGATGTTGTTTAATTAGATTAGCTTCCAGGGCCAAGGATTCTGCTTCCGTGTCGGTGACGATAAATTCAATTTCCGTCACCTGTCGCACCATTAAAGCAATGCGGGGACTGAGGGGTTGACTGGGACGAAAATAGGAACGGACTCTAGACCGGAGTTTTTTGGATTTACCGATGTAGAGAATTTCACCATTTTGGTCGCGCAGGAAGTACACCCCCGGTTCGAGGGGAATTTCCCGAAGACGATTTTCTAGGCGATCGAGGTCTTGGATTAGGGTAGAGTTAAGATTATTCCCGAACATCTTTTTATATTAGGGTTTGCGGCAAAAAGTTTGTCTTGGGTGTGGGGTGTGGGGTGTAGGGTGTGGGGTGTAGGGTTTTACCGATTTTCAGGGAAAAAGTCCAGGAAATTTCCCCCCCATTACTCCAATGGCCGGTACTTTTGGATTGCAAAAAGGTCTAAAAGTCTTATCGAACAATGTTTTTAGATTTATTCAGCAAACCCTATATTAGACAAAAAAATTACGTCAGTGGGTATTAGCTGACGTTTGGCAAGATATTTAGGGCAAATCTTCACAAAAATTAATAGGCTTCCGATTCGATTTGCTTAATCGGGACGAAACACTCCCCGGGGAGTAGAATCGGTTTATTGTTAAAAATCAATTGGCCGCGATGATTGTCGCGGTTAATAGCGACACCGAAAGGACGTTTACTAACTCGGCTGTTGAGGGTACAGTAGATGCGATAAATGCGTCTGGCTGCCCGTAAGACAGTAGGATCTAACAAAATTGGGATTTCCATATCGACACGCTGTTGTTCTGTTTTCTCGGATAGGGCCACCATCTCACTCGTCTCCCCACGATTAAATTGACGTATTTATTAAATCAATGGTATATGACGATTTCCGAATTATGCCACTTTTGTTATGATTCTAAAACTTTCAGGATGGACTGGCCCATAGCTTGGCATCCCACCAAGGTCATACCTTCTGAGAAAATATCTCCAGTACGATAACCGAGGTCTAAGACTTTTTCTACGGCTTTTTCCAGCGATACTGCCGCTAAAGGCTGATTTAGCCCATATTTTAACATCATAGCAGCGCTGAGAATCTGGGCGATCGGATTGGCTTTATCTTGGCCGGCGATATCCGGGGCCGAACCGTGGACGGGTTCAAAAACTCCCACCCCAGCAGTCCCTAAACTAGCGGAGGGTAACATTCCGATACTACCAGTTAACATGGCCGCTTCATCGGAGAGAATATCACCGAATAAATTGCCCGTGACGATAGTATCAAATTGTTTGGGGGCCCGGACTAACTGCATGGCTGCGTTATCGACGTAGAGATGGGAAAGTTCCACATCGGGATAATTAGCGGCGATTTTCGTCATCCGGTCGCGCCAGAGTTGGGAAACATCAAGAACATTAGCTTTATCGACGGAACAGAGTTTCTTGCCGCGTTTTTGGGCAATTTCAAAGGCCACCTTAGCGATGCGGTCCACCTCCGATTCCAAGTAAACCATGGTATTTACACCGCATTTTTCTCCCGTTTCCGTCTCAAAAATCCCCTTCGGTTGACCGAAATAGACACCCCCGGTCAATTCCCGGACGACCATGATATCCACTCCCTCGATAATCTCCCGTTTGAGACTAGAAGCGTCGATTAATTGCGGAAAAATGGTGGCAGGACGTAAATTAGCAAAAAGACCTAAACCAGATCTTAAGCCTAATAATCCGGTTTCCGGCCTTTGCTGCCGGGGCAAATTATCCCATTTATAACCCCCAATAGCGGCCAGGAGAACAGCATCACTATTTTTACAGGCGCTCAGGGTTGCTTCGGGGAGGGGACTGCCGGTTTCATCAATGGCTGCCCCTCCAATTAAAGCGGTTTGGAAGTCAAACTGGAGGTCAAATTTTTTACCGATGACTTTCAGTATCTCTACGGTGACAGCGAGGATTTCCGGCCCGATGCCATCGCCGGGTAGTAGGGTAATGCGATACTGTTGCGTCATAGTTCTAGAACGGTAAAATAGGTCAGACTCTTGATTATAACATAGTTAGGGTTGGCTGAATAAATCTAAAAACCTTGTTGGATAAGGCTTTTAGACTTTTTTCCCATCAAAAAGTGCCAGCGATTGCAGTGATTGGGGTGAAAATTCCGGGACTTTTTCCCTGAAAATCGGTAAAATCCTACACCCTACACCCAGGAAAAACTTTTTGCCGCAAACCCTAATTAAAGGGGCAGTTAATCCCCAATAACTACACTAATTCCACATGGGAATCATCCCCAATCATAAAGCGTAAAGCTTTTGGACGTTGGGGAGCAATTTCTAATTTTGCCCGTCGTCCAATCACACTATCAACTATGCGCTGATGAATGCCAATAATCGTGGCATCTTTGAGAATTACACTGTGTTCTATGTCGGCATCAATTAATTTTACTCCATTAGCTATACTGCTGTAGGGACCGATAAAACAATTCTCAATGTGACAATTTTCTCCAATAATGACAGGACCGCGAATGGTACTATTAATAATTTTACTACCCTGACCAATTTGTACCCGTCCGATCACCTGACTATTAGCATCAATTTCTCCCTGTAAAGCGATTTCTAGACAGGTATCGAGGATAATCCGATTGGCCTCTAATAAATCATCTTTTTTCCCCGTATCTAACCACCAACCCAGTAGTTTATTGGCTTCTACTGCTTTATTTTGATTGATTAATTCTTGGATAGCGTCGGTAATTTCTAACTCACCCCGGCCCGAAGGTTGAATAGATGCGATCGCTTGATGAATGGTGGGGGCAAAAAAATAAATCCCCACCAAAGCTAAATTTGAGGGGGGTTCTTTGGGTTTTTCGACTAAGTATAAAACTTTGCCAGTTTCATCTACTTTTGCCACCCCAAAAGCACTAGGATTAGAGACTTTTCGCAACAGAATTAAAGCATCAAGGGACTGTTGGTGAAAAGAGTCTAAAAAGGGCGATAAATCATCCTCGATTAGGTTATCACCCAAGTACATAATAAAGGGGGAATCTCCTAGGAAAGATTGGGCAGTTTTGACCGCGTGAGCTAATCCTGCCGGTTGATCTTGGCGAATATAAGTTATCTTAGCGCCAAACTGTTCACCATTGCCCGTGGTCTGACGAATTTCTTCCCCAGTTTCGGGACTGATAATAATGCCAATATCGGTAATTCCTGCGGCCACAATTGATTCGATTCCATACCATAAAATCGGTTTATTGGCCACGGGAACTAACTGTTTTGCCCCAGTATAAGTTAGGGGACGTAACCTCGTACCTTTACCACCAGATAAAATTAGTGCTTTCATAGTTTTAAAGATTAAATAGTTGGTTGAGCATAGCTTTGAGGGAATCTCGCCAATAGGGAGGAATATAACCTAATTGTTGCGATATTTTTTGACTGGAAAGAACCGAATAGGCCGGACGCACTGCTGGGGTAGGATATTCAGCAGTAGTAATGGGAATTACTCTCTGAATTTTTAGGGGAATACCGCTTATTTTTGCCTCCTCAAAAATCGCTTTAGTTAAATCAAACCAACTGGCGACACCGCTATTAGTAAAATTATAGATTCCTGGGGGATTATCGACATTAATTAGAAGGTGAGTAATGGCCGTGGCGATATCTTTTGCCCAAGTGGGACTTCCCACCTGATCAACAACTACTTTTAACTCCTCTCTTTCCTTGCCTAATCTCAGCATAGTTTTGACAAAATTACTTTTGCCATAACTGCCGTAAACCCAAGCAGTCCGGAGGATAATTGCCTGAGAATTAACAGTTTTAATCTCCTCTTCTCCCCTTAACTTTGATTGTCCATAAACCCCTAAAGGATTAGTTAGATCGGTTTCTAGATAGGGGGTATTTTTCCGACCATCAAAGACATAATCGGTAGAAATATGGAGAAATTTAGCTTTAATTTTCTCGGCAGATTCCGCCATGATTTTTGGAGCTATAGCATTGATAGAATAGGCTAAATCTGGTTCGGTTTCGGCTTTATCCACTGCCGTATAAGCGGCGGCATTAACCAGATAATCGGGGTGAATTTCCCTAATTAACTGGCTGATTTTTTCCGAGTTAGTTAAATCTAGTTCTTCTCGACCGATACTAATAACTTCACCTAACTGGGGTAAAGTTACTTGTAACTCTTGTCCCACTTGACCTTTAGCACCAATTAGTAAAACTTTTTTCATCGTCTTTAGGGGAAAACTTCCACGGATTTAAAGGGTTGTCCAGCTTGGTCTTTAGGGGAGAGAATCGGGGGGGTCTCTAGGGGCCAATCAATCCCTAAATCGGCATCATTCCATAAAATAGTTTTTTCGTACTTTGGATAATAATAATTAGTGGTTTTGTAGAGAAATTCTGCTCGATCGGAGAGAACTAGAAAGCCATGGGCAAAACCTTCGGGAACCCAGAAAATCCGTTTATTTTCCGCACTTAAAACACAGCCTACCCATTGCCCAAAAGTGGGGGAACTTTGACGCGCATCCACTGCCACATCAAAAACACTACCATTCACCACTCGCACCAGTTTACCCTGGGGATTGGGGATTTGATAGTGCAATCCTCGCAGGACATTTTTTAAGGACATAGAGTGATTATCTTGGACAAAAGTGGTATTAACCCCAGTTTTTTCTCGAAAATCTTTCTGATTAAAACTCTCCAAGAAAAAACCTCGATCGTCTCCGTAAACTTGCGGTTCAATAATTAAAACATCAGGAATTTCCGTCGGAATAACTTTCATAAAATCGGAGACAAGATAACTTTTGCGGGTAGTCTAGCACAAAAGGGCATTTTTTTCTAAAGTTTTTTATTAATCTTTCCCAGGTAACTGAATAATGATAAGATGAGCCTAACTTAGTCAGAGCATAAACGACGTGGTACAAGTCTCTACACACACCGCTACTCAATCTATCCCCATGGAGGGAGAAGCCTTAAAAAACTGGTTACAGACTAGGGCTAATCAGATTATCGCTGGCGATCGACTCAGTAAGCAAGAGGCCCTAGCTTTAACTGCGATCGAAGGTCAGGAAAATATTTTCAGCTTATGTGAAGCTGCCGATCGCATTCGTCAGGCCTGTTGTGGTAATACGGTAGATTTATGTAGCATTATCAACATAAAATCGGGAAGTTGTTCGGAAAATTGCAGTTTTTGTTCCCAATCCGTCCACCATCCCGGTCAAGATTCGCCTATCTACGGTTTAAAAAGTCGCGAGGAAATCGTCAGCCATGCGAAAGCGGCAGCCGACGCGGGGGCCAAACGCTTCTGTTTAGTTAGTCAAGGCCGGGGATTAAAGTACAATAGCCCCAAATCCAAGGAATTCGAGGAAATACTGGCCACAGTTCAAGAAATCATCGAAACAGCCAAGATTAAACCCTGTTGCGCCCTAGGAGAGTTAACCCTCCCCCAAGCCCAGGCCTTAAAAGAAGCTGGAGTTACCCGTTATAATCACAATCTGGAAGCTTCCGAGAATTTTTATCCTAACGTGGTCTCCACCCACAGTTGGCAGGATCGGGTAGAAACGGTTAAAAACCTGAAAGCGGCGGGAATTCAGGCTTGTACGGGGGGAATTATCGGTATGGGGGAAAGTTGGACCGATCGCATTGATTTAGCTTTTTCTCTGGCGGAATTAGAAGTGGAATCAGTGCCGATTAACCTATTAAACCCCAGAAGTGGCACCCCTTTAGGTCATTTACCCAAACTGGACCCTTTTACTGCCCTAAAAGCGATCGCCATTTTCCGGTTTATCTTACCTCAACAAATTCTCCGTTATGCCGGGGGACGAGAGGCAGTGATGGGAGAATTGCAAAATCTGGGGCTAAAATCGGGAATTAATGCTATGCTGATTGGGCATTATTTGACCACCCTAGGACAACCGCCCCAACAGGATCAGGCGATGTTGGCTGATCTTAGTTTAATAGGAGGAGAAGCCCCCATCCCCGGTGAATACCAACCCCAACAGACAACCTAAATCACGTCGAGGACGAGAATCTCCGCCGCGGCGCACTTCTGCATCGGTTCCCAATGAGTTAATCTGGGCCTTGATTGGCTTGTTGCTGACAATTTTTAGTACATTTGTTCCAGTAAGCCTAGCTAGTTGGTCGGCTGCGGGTCTATCTTCGCAAAAACTAGGCATAACTTACCAAATTGGGGCAGTATTGTTAACGGGCTGTCTGGGGGGCAAAAATGCCGGGCTTCTTGCCCAGGTGGCCTATATTTTTCTCGGTTTAACTTGGTTGCCGGTGTTTGCTCAGGGTGGGGGAATGGGTTATCTGAAAGAAGCCAGTTTTGGCTATATTTTAGGCTTTATGCCGGGGGCATGGCTGTGTGGTTGGCTGGCTTTTCGCTGGCGGGCTAAGATAGAAACTCTGGCTTTAAGTGCCTTTGCCGGTTTGTTAGTGATTCATCTGTGCGGTTTATTATATATGCTGGGATTGTCGATTTTTCAGCCCCAAGCCAGTCAAATCACCTTTCCCGATAGTTTGCCCACCCTATTTATGAATTATTCAGTCTGGCCATTTTTAGGGCAATTAGTAGTAATTTGTGTGGTGGTAATTATTGCCTTTTTCTTCCGTAAATTATTATTTTATTGATGCCAGAGCCAATGTTAAAAAAAAATCGCTGGTTTTGGATAGTGGCGGTGCTTGGTCTAAGTTTAGACCAAGTAACTAAGTATATAACCGTGCAGAGTTTTGAGCAAATCGGTGATACTTTTCCGGTTATTCCGGGGGTTTTTCATTTAACCTATGTGATTAATACCGGGGCGGCTTTTAGTGCTTTTCGGGGCGGTGTTGGTTGGCTCAAATGGCTATCCTTATTAGTTAGTTTGGGATTAATGGCTTTTGCTTACTTTGGACCGCATTTAAGCCGTTGGGAACAATTAGCCTACGGTTTTATTTTAGCAGGGGCTTTCGGCAATGGCATCGATCGCTTTTTGTTTGGTTATGTGGTGGATTTTCTCGATTTTAGATTGATTAATTTTCCTGTTTTTAATCTGGCTGATGTCTTTATTAATATCGGGATTATTTGCCTATTAATTTCTACCTTTCCCCACAAGTCAAGGGTCCCGTAGGGGCGAAGCATTCGAGCGATAACCTATCGCTGAAACCGTAGATTTCCTATCCGAATGCTTCGCCCTTACTTGTTCTGTTCAAATGCAAGTGGAGTGACTCTTAAATTATTACAGATATATCAGCAGCCGTCTGTAAGCATCCCACCGAAAAACTAATGCGCTCCGGGGTTTGGGGCGGCGCCACGCCCCCAACGGGTAGGGTTGATTCATGAATCAACCCTACTATGAATCAACCCTACTATGAATCAACCCTACCCCTGCCTCCTGCCCCCTGCCTCTGTTATCCTCGATCGGGTGAGCAATGCCCACCCGAAAAACTATGCTTCTGTTGCAGAATTAGAGCGATCAAATTTACTAACTAACTGAGGATTTTCTGACCAAGCATCGATAATACTAATATTACCATTGAGAAAATTCTGTTTAATAGCGCGGCGTTGAATTTTGCCACTGGCAGTTTTGAGAATTGTTCCCGATTTAGCCAAAACAATGGCATGGGTCATAATTTCGTGTTCTTCGGCGATTTCCTGACGAATATCAGCAATTAATTCAGCCGTATCTAATTCGCCGCTGCGACGTTCTAATTCCTGGACAATAACTAACTGTTCTTCCCCGTTATCTTCAATAGAAAAAGCGGCGCCATAATCGGGACGAAAAACCTCATTAAGATGCTGTACTGACCATTCTAAATCTTGGGGATAATGATTACTGCCACGGACAATAATTAAATCCTTAATCCGTCCCGTGATATGTAATTCCCCATCGAGAAGAAAACCTAAATCTCCGGTGCGTAAAAACGGCCCTTCTCCTGTATCAGCAAGATAAGCTTGAAAAGTCTCTTTGGTTGCGTCTTCCCGTTGCCAATATCCAGCGGCCATACTGGGGTCACTGGCCCAAATTTCGCCCACTTCATCGGCTGCACAAAGGGTGAAAGTATCGGGATTAACCATAGCTATACGGGTATCACAGACGCGACGACCACAACTGGGGACGTATCTAACTCCCGTGGTTTGATCGGAGCCTACAGGGACAATTTTACCGCGTTCGTAGGCGGTGGCATCCAAAGCGGTGATAATTGGGGTGGTTCCCTTGGGTTTATTGGAAATCAAGAGGGTATATTCAGCTAATCCGTAGGCAGGGGCGAAAGTTTGCCAAGAAAAGCCATAATCTGCAAAAGTATCGACAAATTTGGCCATGACCTTCGGATTAATCGGTTCGGCGGCATTTCCCGCGGCCTGCCAACTGCTCAGGTCTAATTCCGCTAAATCGGCAGCTTTAATCCTGCGAGTACAAAGATCATAGGCGAAGTTGGGCGCTTGACTATGAGTAACTTTGTACTTAGTAATATTTTTTAACCACTGCATCGGACGCTTAATAAAAGCAAAGGGAGACATGAGATAGCAGGGTGTACCGTTGTAGAGGGGGACGGTGATACCTTCGACTAACCCGTAATCGTGAAAATAGGGCATCCAAGTGAGGGTAACGCTATCCGGTTCGTAACCACAAGCTTTTTGCAAGTAACCGCAATGGTGCATCAGGTTAAAATGACTTAACATCACTCCTTTGGGGATATTAGTCGAACCGGAGGTATATTGCAGATAGGCAAGCGCCGATTTATCCACCTGGGGATCTTGCCATTGGTCCGCCAAGGAAATATCAATGCTTTCGGTAGTAATCCATTTCATTTGGTCTAATTCTGGGAATTCTTCGTTTACACCTTCAATAAGAGTCAGAATACTTTCGGTAACTAAGGCAAAGGTGGCATTAGCATCCTTGACAATTGCGCGTAAACGGGGCAGAGTGCGCTTAAGTCGTCCCGATTCCGGTGGGGGGACGGGAATGGCAATCACTCCCGCGTAGAGACAACCACAAAAAGCGGCCACTACTTCTAAACTTTGAGGATAGAGTAACAGGGCCCGTTCTCCTTGGGCCTGGTATTTTTGCAAATAGGCGGCGATTGCTCTTGCTTGGCGATCGAGTTCACTGTAGGTTAAAGGTGGGGTTTCTTTTTTGCCGTCAATAAGAAAAGTGTAGGCATGGCCCTCTGGTTGTGCCGTGGCGCGGTAACGTAAGAGTTCTACTAGGGTGGCAGGTTGAATTAAGGTTTCAGTCATCGTTGTTATCGGACTTATTGGGGCTATTGTATAGAAGTTTTAAGGTGCGGAGGGCGATCGGTCAAGGTATAGGATTAAGTTATTGGTTATAATTAAATTAAAAATGGATTTTAGGTTCGATCCCCCCTAGCCCCCCTTGATAAGGGGGGAAGCCGAAGGCGGGGGGATCCCCCTTGATAAGGGGGGAAGCCGAAGGCGGGGG
>NZ_SFBO01000092.1:0-4934 GCF_007095705.1 Microcystis sp. Msp_OC_L_20101000_S702 | reverse complement strand
TTACGTTTGTTAATTGGTCAACGACTCGAAGAAATGAACAAAGAGGTAATTGCTTCAATTGTTGGACGAGGTTATATCCTGGATGCTCTATCTGTAGTTGGTATTTAGAGAATTGGTATAATTTCTCCTGCGCTTCTTGAGCAAATTGGGCATTAATGGAAAAATTGAGGCTCTCTTATTCTTTGTGTGATAAGTTTAACTTATATATTAGTGATCGATCTTTGTGTCCTTTGTATCTCTGTGGTTCGTTCCACTCACTGCCCCAAGACTGTATCTTAGAATACATTTTAGCCACCAAACCTAAGAGAGCCATCTATCTGATTAGTTAAAGCTAAAACATATCTTTCTACTATTACTGATCACTTACTAATAAATGATTCTAGCTGATAGCTGATAACTAAAAAACTGATTACTGATTACTGATCACTGATCACTGATTTAAGGTCTTTGCAGGAAGATTAATTCTTCAACGGGGAGGAAATCATAGTATTGACCTTGATTAGCTAAAACTGCGATTAAATGGAGACGAGCATCGGGTTCAATGTGTAATCCTTCCCAGGGGACAGCAATCTCCAAACATTGATTAAAAGAAGCTTTGGCATTACTAGAAACTCGTTGCCAAGTAAAATATTCTTGAGCAACTTCTAACCAAGTAAATTCCGTGATTAAATTAACTCCTAGATGATGATGATAACCGTAATCGAGGGGCGATCGAGGGGGAATATCTGCTAAGGGAATTGGACTTTGCAGACGATGCACTTCGTCATAATACCAGTATAAATGCACTTCAGGCGGGATATCTTTGCCTAATTCTGCCCCCGGTTTCCAATCGAAACGCAGATAAAAATTGAGGTGATCCCAACCGAAAAAGAGCCTTTGTACTAAGGAAGTCCGGTGCATTGTACCACTGGCGCCGCCAATTTCGATCCGTCCAGCTTTATCCCAATCCTGTTCGTCCCCAAAACCGTCGATAATGGGGTGAATGAAAGCCAGCGGACGATTACTTTGTTTATCCCCGTGTTCTTCCACCGGTTCGAGCAAATAGGAGGGAATTGGCTCATTTAAAGCTTGATAAAGAGCGATTAGGTGTTCGCGGAAAAGTTGGTCAAAAATTGCGTCATGATTGGAGGAATGGCCATAACCAAACCACCAAAACCAATCGGAACCCTCCGCTGCATACAATGCTTCCCACGCATCGGGGTTATTATCTTCCGTCGCTTCCGGGTGATTAGCGAGGGTTTGACGGGCTAAAATTAGATATTCCCAAGCTTTATTTTTAGCGGGATCGCCGATCCAAGTGGTAAAATTGGCATCGATCCAAGAGCCGCTATGAAGTTGATTGACAGGGATTTTAGCATTAGCGGGAAAGCGATCGAGATATTCCGAGACGGTGACTAATTCGATCGCTTGGTGGTCGCTTAAAAGTTGATAAAGATTCTCTAGGAAGGGTAAACCGTCTTGATGATAGTTTTCCCAACAGTTTTCGCCATCTAGCGCAATGGTAACTAACCAGGGTTTTTCTAGCGTCGTGGTTTCTGCGTTGGTTTTCAGTTGTTCGGCGATCGCTTCTAGGTGTTTAACTAAGTCTGTAGCGGCCTCTTGCGCTTTCATGCCACTATAGCTAAATCCGATCAGATCCGAGAGACGATGATCGCGGAAAACCATCGATAAATTGCCGTTGCTAGTTTCCAGAAGGTAGGGACTATAAAGCAATTCTGGTTCGCTAATATTGCCTTTTTCGTCGCGATGAAAGTAATGTCCCAGAGACCAACCTAACACCCCCTCATCGGAACATAACCACTGAAAACCCTGTTTAGCGACAGCGGGGAGAATTGCGGGACTAACGGATTGTTCCGAGGGCCAAAGTCCTCGAGGTTGTTTATCAAAGCGATCGATATAGATTTGCCAAGCTTTCTGGAGATGGCGGCAAATATCTTCAGGATAGTGGAAATATTGGCGAGGAAGGGTCATATTCGGCACCGCTACCCGGCCGGCTTCCGAGTTGGCCAGCAGGGGTAAAATTGGATGGGTGTAGGGACTGGTAATGATTTCTAGTTGTCCAGTTTCCTGCATTAACCGGTGTTGCGGCAAGATGCGACGCAGAATTTGACGCTGTTTGGAGATAATTCGCTGGCGATCGCTTAAAGTGAAGTTTTTTCCCTGTTCTAACCAAGCAGCGATTTCTGGGTCACTGTGAAAGATAGGATCGATCCAAGCGAGGTTATGCCAAGCCAAGAGATCGCTATAATCTTGCAGATTCCAATGGCTAATACACCAACTATGACCGTTTTCTTGACGCTGTGCGTATAATTGGGCGTAACGGGGGTGCGGATCGATCAGGGTACGATGGTTAGCATCGAAAAAGTGTTCGAGGATAAAGTGTTTTTGTGCCAGGGTTAACTGCGCTTCTGGGGTGACGGTGAGAGCAAGATAGGGGTCTATAGCTAGTCCGTTGACGTAATCCTCTAATTGCAGGATTAAAGAGGGGACAAGGTTGACAGTTTGGTGTAATTTGGGAAAACGTTCTAGAATTAAGATTAAATCGAGATAATCTTTCACTCCATGCAGTCGCACCCAGGGTAAGCGATATTGTCCCGAAGCATCGGTGCTAGTTTGACAGGATTTGTAGAGGGGTTGGTGTTGATGCCAAATAAAAGCGACGTAGAGAGGATAGGCCATGATAATACCGAGAAAAAGTACATATAACAGGCTTTAAAGCCGTTATATTAGATAATAATGGACAATAAAGCCCATTATAGATTTTTAAAAGTTGATTTCGGTCACTACCATAATCCTATCAACTGGTTTTGAGGGGGTATCGTCTCTTTGTATTTGTTAAAGGATCGGCTCCTCTGGTGGTGAGTATTGGGAGTTCAGCAGTAAGCTGTTCGTAATTTAAATTGCGGGCTCTCCTGGTTTTCCTGTATTAATTTTTGTTATGAATTAAAGCAAGCAAACAGCTTAATTGGTAAATTCATAACTTATTCTTTTAATAAGCTTTATTTTGGTATTCATTCCCTCAATTAATCCGCCAGTTGTATGATTTTCAAAGTAATTACAAATACCAGGCAAATGCTTCTGGATCATGCTGGCACTACTTTGATATAATATTTCGCTTTTCCAATTTTCTCTCAGCACCTCTGAACGTTCTACTACTTTGATAAATTTGTCTAATTTCTTCTTTCTTTAATTTCCCAGACTATTCCCAAGCATGAATGTTCTTTCAGGATAACTTCTAGTTGTTGTTTTTGTTCGTCCTTTAAGTCCTCTTTATTCTTCCATAATAAATGAGGTAATCCTTTTTCATGCACCCCCATTAACTTTCTCAATTTATTAAGCTCGTCATTGATGATAGCCATTACATGAAAACGATCATAGATGATTTTAGCATTGGGAAATAATTCCTTGCTCACTGCTGTAAATCCTGACCACATATCGACGCTCACTTCTTTCACCTTCTCCCGAACTGTTTCTGGCTGTGCTTTTAAGGATTCCCAATTCATCTTGCTTATGTCCTTTAATCACATCTAGTAAAATTTTCTTGTCCAGATCTACGACCGTTGTTATGAAATCTTTATGTCCTTTTAAGTTACTAAATTCATCTAAGCTTATTCGTTCTGGTGCTTCCCACTCTTCCTTTTCTAGTTCTTTAGCACAGTGATTAAATATTAACTGAACTTCTGACCATCCTAACCCTTCTTCTCGACTTATTTCTTCGATACTACAATTTTTTACTCTCTCATAAATCATCGATTCATAGCGGATTGTATGATGCTGTCTTAATCTCATAAAACTCCTGAGAGGGGGACAAGCGAGCTAGAAGGTAGATAGGGCAAGCGATATTGCTCTTTGTCCTTTGATGCAATCCTTCAACCGATAGCGGCTAATTTGCATTAGCTCTTCTATATTTTTTAGGAACATTTGATGTAGCTGGAGCCAATGATAGAGATGTTGACCCACATAAAAACTGCTGTGTCTGCGTTGACCTTTATATCTTTTTTCGGGTCTTGTGACATATTTTTGGATTCCCATATTCTTAATTTTTTCACCTTGTAGTGTGGCACTTGTATAGGCGATAGCTATAACAATTATCAGCTTTGATAAATATTGCGGTGCTAATTGAGAACCTTCTAAGCTATAGCCTCCCGACTTAAAATCTCGGAACATCTCCTCAATATCAAATCTTTTTTGATAGGCAATTATTGCCGTCTCTAAATCCCCAAAATTTGTCAGAATATATTAAGGTTCTTTTGTTTGAAAACCCCCATAGGTTTTTTTCCACTTACCCGCTAAGTTAAACTGTCCAAATCCCTGCTCTTTTGTAATATTGACATCCTTCAAAAATAGTTTAGTTCCTGGACTTAAACCTAACTCTCTCATTTCTGGATAAATTCCTTCTTTTGTCTTCACATTTGTACTTTTGTCTTTAATTCCTTTAACAACTTGATAGCCTTCCTCCCATTTCTCCAAAAAATTGACGATTAGTTCGGGGGGATATTGAAAGTCGGCGAAGACTAAAATAAACGCATCCCCAGTTCCTTGTAAAAGTCCGTAATAGCTAGAACGAACAAAGCCAAAATTCCTAGCGTTAATGATAATTTTAACTCTAGAGTCGCTTTGAGAGATTTGCTCTAATATGCTGACTGTTTTATCTTGAGAGTCATTAGACCTCGACCTAATATTATCTCAAGACTAAAAGTCTTTCTAGTTAAGAAGCTTGCCCGAATAGAAATAATTTTAATTGTCCCATGTTTTTCTTAAAGGATGTTTGAAAAGTCAGGAGACCACTAGGGGTAGTGTCGTGATATATAGCGTTTCTCACACCTGTGTGGCACAGTTAAACCTTTGCTAATTAGGGTTTTCAACATCGATAATATACCTCTTGCGAACAGGAAACGCTATAGGCGCTTTTAGGCTTCTGTTATTGAAAAGAG
>NZ_SFBO01000091.1:0-8868 GCF_007095705.1 Microcystis sp. Msp_OC_L_20101000_S702 | reverse complement strand
CCTTAATCCCCCCTTAATAAGGGGGGTGCCGATAGGCGGGGGGATCTACCCTTGATAAGGGGGGTGCCGATAGGCGGGGGGATCCCCCTTGATAAGGGGGGTGCCGATCCCCCCTTAATAAGGGGGGCATCTGATAATTTTTAACGCCTACCTACTTAGCAATTGTTCACAGTTTGGAGAGTTTTGTATGTTAATCAGAGTTTTAGATTCGGATTGAGTCTCAGGGTTTCGACTTATCCAAAACTCAGATTATCCAAAACTGAGATTTATTTAGTTTTAAGCTGTGAAGATTGGGGAGCGTTTTCTCCTTCTACGACTAAAGATTTCACATGAGAACCTTGGAACTTTTCCATATTGCTCACTCGCCACATAGCCAGGGGAAAAGTAATAGCAAATAAACCAAAAAGTCCCACTAATATCCAGACGATATCGTGCATTTTACGCGAGGAAACCTTTCTAACTTGAGCGTTCATTTTGTCACCTCCTAGGCTTTAAGTTAAGGGTAAATAGGGAAATAGTGGATGCCATGACATGGCCGTGGCGGCAATCATGAGGGCAAAAAACCAAAAGAGAATGGTCTTAGCTTTTATCTGGCGATCTTTCCAAAGATAATGCAGTATCGGCCAACTGACCAACCAGCCAATTAATAACATCGTTTCTTTGCCGGTATAACTGCCGATATTGCCCCACATTTTGCTAGGATTTTTACTGCCAGGTATCCAACTGCCCAAATTCCAAAGAAAAGTTTCTACGGTTTTTGAATGGTCTGCATCGGAAAAATGGTGAGCAACCATCATTAAAAAACAGCCAATACCAGCACTAATAATCGCCGCCGCTGCTGGGCCAGAAGTGGCAGGTTGGCACCTTCGGCTAAACCTTGGGGAAATTGTTTTAAAAAAGCCCAGATTTTTCCATACCAAGGACTATCGACGTAACGTTGAGTCATCAGATTTGTTCCTATTTTTTCAGAGTTCGTAAGTGTCTAAAACCGAAAAGTCCCACCGCTAAAAGTCCCCAGCCGTATTACCAGCAGTAGGGAAACGACCGACGATTTGACTTTGGTTGCTAATGCTGGCCGCCCTCGTATCCGTACCATCGGGGCTAAGTTTACACCCCCTAGGGCGGGAGCGGTGATAGATAACCCGAAAAACGTAGCTAAAACGAGCAAAAGTTTAATTTTGTTCACTTTTGAGGTAAAGTAGCTAAATAAGGGTTTACAGGGCGTGAATTTTGGCAACACCGAGGCCGCTAACGAGTCCACCCATGGCAAAAAACATCATCGCCATCAGGGCAATGCAAGTGACCGTTAACACCGGTCGATTAGCTTTGTCTAGGATTGAGTCGCCGTATTTCCAGAGAATCCAAGTGCAGGCCACGCCTAGGGGTAGGATAAAAAGGACGCTGAATTCGTGGTATTCCATGAGGACGTATTGACCGAGGGGCGAATTTTCCTTTAGCCATGCCCGCGCACCGCCAAATTCTAAACCGGCCCGATAGCGCATATAGGCTAAATTGCCAGTGGCGATCGCCAAAAAAGCGAGGACGGTGGACCAGAAGGTGAGGGTTCGCATTTGCCGCAAAATTTTGCCAGAACCTCTGAGCAGGGGAAAAGCGAGATGACCAGCGTAAACAATCACGACTAGGGCTAATAGGGAACCAAAACCGTGAATTGTGCCTAGCCATCGCTGCCACGGACTCGGATGCAGCAGGTTGACGAAGGGCAGAAATAAAAATAGGCCCGCCGAGAGGATTCCTAGCCCATAGACGCAAACGGTGGCTATATCTAGGGTTTTCGGAAAATCAATTTTTTCTGATTCTGTGGTATAAGATGACATCGGTTTCTCCTTAACGGTCTAGAGAAGCTAAATGGGATTATTTTTCATTTAGCCCGGAATCTTGTTAGAACAAGTCCAGAGAGCATATTTGTCCAACCATCAGAGTATTTTTGGACTGAAGTTGACAATAAATAGAGTCAAGACTTGAATTTCGCCAATTCAAGTCTGAATTGCATCCCTGTCTGCTCTACAGCGTTTCTCGGATATATGAGGTATGTTTTCGCAACTGAGAATTCTTACTTCGGCAAGGTTTAATTTACAATTCACCTTGACGAGAAACGCTACATCTTTATATAATCCCTGATTCGGGGTGCGATAGTCAAGAGATTTTCAAGGAAGATTGTTAATAAAGTTTACGGATATTTTTACCTAGTTCTTCGTTACTTGGTATGGTTTGATCGGGTGGCATAAATCGACTACATCCTTATTAGATGAGCTTACCCTGAGAATCTGGCAAAGAAGGTTAGAAACTCAGTACATCAAAGCTTTTAGCTTAACTAATTAGGTTACCGAGTTAAATACCAAAATTAGGCGTTTTTATCGACAAAATTGTCGAATCGAATTTTAAACAAAAACACGATGCTGCAGGGAAGGCATTTGTCGTCGCACCTGTTGCAGACGTTGGGGATTAATTTCGGCAATTGCCACCCCCACTTCTTCCCCCGCGTCGGCTAAAACCACACCCCAAGGATCGATAATCATAGCGTGACCGTGGGTGTGACGGCGTGCGTAATTATTGCCCGTTTGAGCAGGAGCTATTATATAACAAGTATTCTCGATCGCTCGCGCTTGTAACAAAACTTTCCAATGATCTTTCCCTGTAAAAGCTGTAAACGCCGCAGGTACAAATAAAACATCGGCTCCTTGCTGCGATAAATAGCGATAGAGTTCAGGAAAACGCACATCATAGCAAATCGAGAGGCCAATTTTGCCCAAGCTATCGGAGCCATAAATTGGCGGTAAATCGATCCCTGCCATGACTGTACTCGATTCCTGATAGGTGTTACCATCCGGGACATTGACATCAAAGAGATGGACTTTTTGATAACGGGCTAATTCCGCACCGTTGCCATCGACTAAAATAGCCGTATTATAAGCCTTATCGGGAATACCCGTCACCGGCACGGGAAAACCACCCCCTAAAATGGTCACTTGAAACCTTTGGGCCATGGTGCGGAGGAATTTATCGGCTTTGAGAGCAATAGTCTCAGCCTGGGCGATTTTATCGGTTTCTGCCCCCATAAAAGCGAAATTCTCCGGTAAACCGATTAATTCCGCCCCTTTACCCACGGCAAGTTCGATCAATTCTTCAGCGGCAGCGAGATTTTTCTCTAAATCCGGCTGACTGGTCATTTGAATGGCGGCGGCGAGATAGGATTTCATGGGGGTTGAAGCTCTAGAGTCGGATAATCTCTGTAAAATTAATCATAACCTTCGATTATATCCAATTTCAGATATTTTGTCACCCCATGAGTAAAATTGTTTTCTGTGACTTTGATGGGACTATCACCGCCGTGGAGACTTTTGCGGGTATGCTCAAAGAATTCGCCCCCGATTTATCGGCCCAAATTATGCCCCAAATGTACGCGCGTACTCTCAGTCTGCGCCGGGGTGTCCGTCAACTGCTAGAGTCGATACCGAGCCAAAAATACGCCGATATTCTCGCCTATGCCGAAAGCAAGCCAATTCGCCCCGGATTAGCCGAATTCCTCGCTTTTTTACAGGAGCAATCCATCCCTTTTATTATTATCTCCGGTGGTATCCAAGGCATGATTGAAACGGTCTTAAAACGGGAGGGACTATTAGATAAGGTGACGGCAATTTATGGGGTCAATCTTCATACTCAAGGGGAATATTTGCAAGTTCATTCCGATTGGGAAAATGAGACGGAATTAGTGGCTAAAGCCTTGATTATGGACAAATATTCAGGAGTAGAAACTATTGCGATCGGTGATTCCGTTACCGATATTACCATGGCTAGAAGGGCCGATCTAGTTTTTGCTAGGGATCGTTTAATCGATTATCTGCAAGCGGAAAATCAACCCTATATTCCTTGGGATAACTTTTTTGAGATTCGCGAATATCTGTTATTGAGAGATTAGGGATTAGCTGTTAATTAGGTAGGGGTTAAAAATTGTCAGATACCCTCCTTGGATTAAGGGGGGATCAAAGAGGGCGAATGCAATTCCCCCCTACAATAATATTATTGCGCCAATGGTAGGAGCGCACTGTGGTCAGTGAGTTTATCGAACTGCGTGCGCCCTGTAATATAGATATTTCGACCAAATTGAGATGCACCCAAGATTTTTTTACTACCCTACTCTTAAGGGTAACAATAATTATAAATTTTTGTAAATTTGTGTTGGTTTACACTTGACAAAATCGGGGGGGGTAAAATCCCGTTGTTGCTCTGTCTTGTCATTGAGGAACTAACTTAAAATTTAGTGATTGGCAATTTTGAAAAAACCAATTTTTCTCCCTTGCCAATGTCGCTTAATTTGAGATTTTCTCCTTTAAAGGGCAGTCAGAACATTTATTTGTTTGTTTGTTTTGAGGAAAATTTCTGGATATGAAAACTTCGACTGTGCTTAAAAAGTTATCGATAGTTAGTGCTGGAGCAACATCTATTGCTCTTGCAACCATGGGAACAGCGTCAGCATCTATAATTTTTGATGGGGGTGGTCCAGATCAACAGAATGGAAATGAAATGACGGGATGGGTACAGACAGAGGATTTTATTCTTAGTCAGGATATTGGGACAAGGCTAACAGATGTTCATTTCTGGACCCTTGAGGCTCTAGGTGCATGGGATGGAACCCTCGACTACTTTGTATTTGCAAATGCAGGCGGTCAGCCGGCCGGTACCCCCTTTGCTCAAGGCGCAGGGGCTAACGTGGTGAAGACGGCAACTGGCAAACAACCTTTTGGTCTCAACGAATATGCTTATTCGTTCGATCTTCAGACTCCTCTCGATTTATCGGCAAATACAACATACTGGCTAGGTTTACACCTTTCCAGCAACTTTGACCGGGACGAGATTTATTGGAGTACAACAACTCCAGGTGTTGGTTCAACAGGTCAAGAATCCTCCGGCGGGACTTTCAACAACTGGTCTAATAATGGACAACACCATGCTTTTTACCTAACAGGTCAAAAAGTCCCCGAACCTTCTTCAGTCTTGGGTTTACTCGCCATTGGTGCTTTGGGTGCTGGTTCAGTCTTGAAGCGCAAATTAAAATAAAAAACTGGTCAATCTAGCCTTAAATTGGCAGCGATCGCGCTATATTGATAAAGTGCGATCGCTTTTTTGGGGAGACATTCCAGATTTTTATTAATCTTTGTTAGAATGATGAGATGGGTAATGGCTTTGAGTTGATTGGAGAACTAACAGAAATAGAGATTATCGCCGTCAACCTCTCTATTCGTGAACTCAGAAGGCTAAAAGCGCAGTTTGGGGGTCGTCGATGGCGAAAGCTAAAAGGAGTCGGCTTAGTTCAATTTCCTAATGGAGAAATCCGCAAAGCTGAACTACACTGGTATGAGTCTCATGGTATTGGTCGGCGAAAAATGAAAGTTAAACGAGTTTTGGACTAAATATTTATGCAAACACCAGCATCTAACATTGAATTTGCTATCTGTATTACCGCTGAAGAAGGCGGAGATTTAGAGGTTTGTAAACTTTATCAAGTGTTACCTGATGCTGAAGCGCAAGAGGTGGGATGTTTGCGAGTGATTGACGAATCTGGTGAAGATTATTTGTATCCAGAAAATCATTTTGTCATAATAAAACTTCCTGAAACGGTACAAGTCCAGTTATTAGCAGTCCGCCCTTAAATAGCGAGTAAATTATCTGGGCGTTGCTGATAATAAACGACTTAAGCTGCAATACTGACCTTAGAAGTGATCGCCCTCTATAAATATAGCGTGATAGCTTTTTGTGTCAAAATGATAGAAGTGTGAATAAACGAAGCAAAATTGGCTCTCCCGTACTTGTGATGATAACAAAAAATTGCTGATACAAAATTTTCGATGATCCAGAGCATTCTGAGAGCGAGGAACGATATCTGATTGTTGGCGAGTCAGATCGAGGGCGATTGTTAATTGTATCCTATACTGAAAGAGGAGATGTAATTCGACTCATTAGTGCAAGGGAAGTGACGCAAACCGAACGAGAAGCTTATGAAGAGGGATGAGCCAGAAATGGAAGATGATTTACGGACAGAGTATGACTTGAAGCACCTCCGAGTTAGAAAGTTAGGCTCTGGAAGAAAAAGCTTTGGTGGAGTCACTGTGCGCTTGGAGCCTGATGTCGCGGAAATGTTTCCCACTGCTGATGCGGTTAACGAAGCATTAAGATTGTTGATCAGAGTAACGCGAGATAACAAAACTCTTGCTTCTACAGTACAGGCTAACCTAAAGGCTGAGTCCTGACAAAATGCAGGGCGGGATTGAGTATTTATAAGAAAGCGAAGGGAATGGCGAATAAAGCTATAGTCTCGAATTAGATGCGATCACGCTATATTTGTAGAGGGCGATCGCTTTTTTGTTATGATGGTAGGAGTGTGGATGAATGAAGCAAAATTGAAAATCTATTTCGACGCTTGAATTGAGGAAAATTACTATGAAAGTTAAAACAGATTTGACGATTCCTGAGATTGAGGAAATTAGCAAAGAGGGAGTTAAAGCTCTTGTAGAGAGATTGGGAATTGCTAAAGCGGCCTTCTTTCTAAGAGAAACATCATCCCAACCTCTAAATTATTTAGAAATTAAAGATCAGTTATTTGGCGAAATGACAGCGACGGATATTTACGCTCAAAGTAAAGGCGGCTATCACTGAAATGATTGAGGAAATTCGTCAAAAAGTTAGACAAAACCAATTGGAATTTTCTCAACACGCTGTCAATCAAAGTATCCTGCGTCAGATCAGTGTTCAAGAATTACGGGAGGCGATGGAACAAAGCGAAATTATTGAAGATTATCCGGCTGATAAGTATGGTGCAAGCTGTTTACTTTTGGGATTTACTCTAATTAATAGAGCCTTACACATTCATTGTAGCTATCCCTCTCGCCCTTTGCTCAAAATTATTACCCTATATGAACCCGATCCAAATTTATGGATTGATTTTAAATCAAGGAGAACACCAGATGTCAACTAATTCTAGACAAGAAACCTTAATTGAACAAGAAGTTACCTATACTCTTGAAATCAATGGCAATTTTTTCATTATAGAAAATGTCCCCGCTAGAGTCTGTGTAGAAACGGGAGAGCGTTTTTTTGCACCAGAAACTGTCGAACGCTTGCAGGAAATTGTCTGGGAAAATAAGCGACCAAAACGGGTAATTGAAACACCAGTATTTGACTTTGCTAGTTAGTGTTTAATAGAAAACTGGCAAATCGAGCAACAATTGAAGTCTTAAATTAGGGGCGATTGCGCTATATTTGTAGAGGGCGATCGCTTTTTTGTTTATAATAGTTAAAGACACGATAAATTGATTCAAGTCAAGCCCATGCCACTAACTCTTAATTTAACATCGGAAATCGAACAATATCTCAGCCAAAAAGCGAGGGAGAAAGGTCTTTCTCTAGAAGCTTATGTCCTAAAGTTGCTCAAGGATACTATTTTAGAACAAGAAAAACAGACCAAACTGGTTAATTTACTTCAATCTTGGATTGATGAAGAAGATGAACAGGAACAACAAGAAACAGGTGAATATTTAATCGAAGCACTCAATCAAGATCGTTTATCTGAGCGTCCTTTATTTCCGGCTCACTTAAAGGGAGTAACTTGGTGAATAGAGTAGTTTTATTAGATACGGGAATTATCGGTTTAATTACTAATCCTAAGCGAGCGCCTGAAAGTCTAGCTTGTAATTGTTGGCTACAAACACTAATTAAAGCAGGTATTAGGGTTATTCTTCCAGAAATTGCTGATTATGAGGTGCGTCGAGAGTTGTTACGCGCTAACAAGATTAAAGGAATTAAGCGACTGGATGAGTTAGCTAACTCAATAGAATACCTAGCCATTACAACGGATGCAATGCGAAAAGCTGCTTTATTTTGGGCGCAGGCACGCCAACAAGGACAAATTATCTAAAATCCTTATTCATCCCCTAAATAAGCTTCAATCACTGCGCGATTCTCCCTGACTGTGACTGGATCTCCCAAAGCGATTAACTTACCGAAATCTAACACGGCAATGCGATCGCATAATCCCATCACTAAAGGCACATGATGTTCGATTAACAGGACAGTTAGAGCTAAATTATCGCGAATTTGTCGAATTAGCTGACTTAATGACCCCTTTTCGCTGGGATTCATCCCGGCTGCCGGTTCATCGAGGAGCAATAACTGGGGTTGCAAAGCTAAAGCGCGGGCAATTTCCAAGCGTCTTTGATCGCCATAGGCTAAATTACGGGCTTTTCGGTTGCTTTGGTCGGTTAATCCGACTAAATCTAATAATTCTCCCGCTCTTTTGTAGGTTTTTTCCTCCTCCCTTCTCGAAACTGGTAAACCCAAAATTCCCGTCCAGAGATTGGAGCTATTGTGAATGTGACCAGCGATCGCTACATTTTCTAAAGCCGATAATTCACCAAATAAGCGCAAATTCTGGAAAGTCCGGGCAATTCCTGCCTGAGCGATCTGGTGAGGACGATAATTCGCCAGACTGTCGCCTTGATAAATTAAATCACCACTGGATAGGGGAATTAAACCGGTGATCAGATTAAATAAAGTCGTTTTTCCCGCCCCATTGGGTCCAATTAAGCCAAAAATCTCGTTTTTTTGTACCTGAAAGGAAACCCCATCGACAGCGACTAATCCCCCAAATCGACGGGTTGCCCCGCGCACTTCTAATAAATTTGTCTGCATCATTGTTAAGTAGCTGGTTATAATTAAATTAAAAATGGATTTTAGCTTCGATCCCCCCTGCCCCCCTTGATAAGCTGTCCTTTAGTCACATCTTTCTTAACATTTCAAACCTTTGTAGCACAAGGCTTTCAAGACTCGGTTAACAATTTGTAATATTCCTTGTTG
>NZ_SFBO01000090.1:0-82181 GCF_007095705.1 Microcystis sp. Msp_OC_L_20101000_S702 | reverse complement strand
CTTGAGTTCTGCTTCACTTTCAGATATTTCTATCTTATAAACTCCTGCCATATTTTTCCTTTAACTCTACTAATATGATATTCTAGCCTATCTGTAGTCACATTTTGGAGAATTGGTATAACACTAACTCTATCTGTAAGGCGGTATCGATAGTAATCTCCGCTTTACCTTTTATCGAAAATTTGGGTTAAAACCCCGTCGTTTTACGACGGCTTTTCCTGATCTTTGATATAAGACTTAAGAACTTCCAGTGGCGCACCTCCTACAGAAGAGACGAAATAACTGGGCGACCAAAGAGCGTCTTTCCCGTACGGTTTAGGATAACCAGCTTGTCCATGCCTGCGACTAGAGACTCCCTTTAAAGAATTGACCATCACGGAAATAGATAATTTCGGTGGATATTCAATCAATGCGTGTACATGATCGGACTCCCCGTTAAATTCCAATATCTGAAAATTCATCTTTTCCGCAACTTCCCTAAAAGATTTTTCAGCCAAAGTCAGACTTTTACCAGTAAAAACCTTTCTTCTGTATTTTGTCACATAGACCAAGTGTATCTTTAGATCGGAAACAGAGTTTCTTTCTTTTCGCAACCGACTTGACATTATTGATAGACCTAGTTAAAATAGAGTACAGACAGACACATTTTAACCCAACAATGAAAGCAAGGTATCAATACCGTATTTACCCAACAGACCAACAAAAGAGGCTTTTGTCTCAATTGTTCGGGTGTGTGCGCGTTGTCTGGAACGATACCTTAGCTTACTGTCAAGAACTCTATCGACAAGGGGAGAAAAAGCCAAAATATACTGAGTTATCTAAAAGACTAACTCAAATTAAAAAGACGACACAGAAAAAGTCTGGCTGACCGAGGTTTCTTCTATCCCTTTGCAGCAGTCTTTGAGAGACTTAGAGACAGCCTATTCTAACTTTTTTGCATCTTGCAAGGGAGAGAGAAAAGGAAAGAAAGTCAAACCTCCCAAGTTTAAAAAACGTAAATCTAAACAATCGGCAAGATTTACTGACAATGGTTTTACCATCAATCAATATCACGTTACTTTAGCAAAAATCGGTGATTTAAGAATCGTTTGGAGTCGCCCATTACCCTCTAAACCTTCTAGCGTCACCGTGATTAAAGATGCAGCAGATCGCTATTTTCTCAGCTTTGTTGTCGAGATTCAGCCCGAAATACTTCCTAATAACGGGGAGTCCGTGGGAATCGATCTAGGGATTGCTACTTTTGCTACCCTCTCAACAGGGGAAAAGATAGACGCACCGAAACCGTTAAAGAAACAATTAAAACGGCTAAGAAAGGCACAGAAAAACCTTTCTAGAAAGCAAAAAGGAAGTAACCGACGGGAAAAAACAAGAAAACGAGTGGCTAAAATCCATGCAAAGATTAAAGACACTCGCACTGATTTCTTGCAGAAACTATCCACTAGAATCGTTCGTGAGAATCAAACGATAGTTTTAGAGGATTTAAACACATCGGGAATGCTTAAGAATCGCAAGTTATCCCGTGCCATATCAGACTTAGGATGGCGTTCTTTCCGAGATATGCTATCGGCAAAATCTGATAAATATGGGCGTAATTTTCGGATAATTTCCCGATGGGAGCCAACGTCTCAGCGATGTTCCTGTTGTGGGAATATTGGCGGGAAAAAAGCGTTAAATATCCGTGAGTGGGAATGTCTTTTCTGTGGGACTTTTCATGATCGAGACGTGAACGCCGCAATTAATATCAAGGTCGCCGGTGGGCAATCGGAGACTTCAAAAAACGGACGTGGAGGAAAGCGTAAGACTTCTGTTAAAGAAGCAGCATCCCGTGAAGCGTCAACCCAGCCGAAGATCGTTCAATTAAGTTTGTTTGATCTGCCGGGAATCACCGTCCGGCCCCGGCGGTGAGGATGTCAATATCTCATTAGATAGTCTTTTTTGGTCTGCCCATGCGTTGGGCGAGTTCCGATTGAGACATATTTCTTTCTTCTAGGATTTCGGCAAGGGTTTCTCCCGGTGGAGAAATAAAATCCAGTGCATATCTGTTCTCAATAGTATTAGTCATGGGTGTCATCTATGCCAATAATTACGACTGCGGTTACTTTCTTCTAATCAATTCCCCCGTCTGCTTTTTGAGGAATCGGTATATTAGCCGGCTCAAAAATTAGTCTTAGGGGATGAACTAAATCTAGAGATAGTTGTCCAGCACGGTTATGTAACAATTCGTGGCAACGTCCCAGCAGCGATCGCATTTCCTCCAAGACAATAACTGCTTTTAAGTCGTCGAGTCTTTGCCTGATTTTCTTAGCCATCTTCTCTCCATACTGTTTTTTCAGTAGTCTTTGGCTATTGCATTCGTTCTCAAATTTTTTTTCCTTAAATACAATATCCATTGTAGATGACCCTTGTAATATTGTTAACCTCAAAGGTTAACAATATTTTATGGCAGCACACCTGGGTTGCATCCAGTACAAACGCTCTAAATATAGCGTTAAGAGCTAATAGTCTAGACACCAGTTCTGAAAATGAGGTTAGCTAGAGACAGTTTTTCAGATATTAGCCGATTAATCAGGTGATAATTATCGCTAAAATCGCACTATCAAGCCAAAACAACGAAGCTGTAATTTTATCGTCTAATAACGCCCGAATTGAGTGCCGCCGCTGCCCAAGAAAAAGACAATCTCTAACCTCCGAAACCAGAGAAAAGCACAATAAGCGACTTGACAACAACAGCGGCAATTTGCTATAATGGCCTTTTGTCAACGATTTGACCTTCGGTAACAAGGAGTTCAGAGTAACCTTAGATACAGCCCTATCATGCCCACCATTCAGCAATTAATACGCGACGAAAGATCCAAAGCGAAAAGAAAAACCAAATCTCCCGCCCTCAAACAATGCCCCCAACGTCGGGGAGTTTGTACAAGAGTATATACCACCACACCCAAAAAACCCAACTCAGCCCTACGGAAAGTGGCTAGGGTACGTTTAACCTCTGGATTTGAGGTGACAGCCTACATCCCGGGCATCGGTCATAACCTGCAAGAACACTCGGTCGTCCTCATTCGCGGCGGTCGGGTCAAAGATCTACCCGGAGTCAGATATCACATCATTCGCGGCACCCTTGATGCCACCGGGGTGAAAAACCGTCAAAAGGCGCGATCCAAGTACGGAACCAAACGCCCCAAACCCGCCGCTAAATAAACAGGAAATTGATTAACCAAAAAAATACTCCCACCGAGTCGGTCAAAGTTAACCCAAGAGACTGAAGACTCGCAGGAGAGGGTTTGAGATGGGCTGTAATCATCCGACTGTCAAGCAAAAGTTAAAGTTAACCTAGAAAATTCAGGAATATTCCGATGTCTCGCCGTAAAAACGTCAAAAAACGTCCTATTCCCCCCGATCCCGTTTACAATAGCTGTTTAGTCAGCATGACCATCCGCCGGATCATGCGATCGGGCAAAAAATCCTTGGCCGCTAACATCGTTTACGATGCCCTAAAAACCGTCGGCGAACGTACCGGTCAAGAACCCCTAGAAGTATTTGAAAAAGCCGTTAAAAACGCCACCCCCCTAGTGGAAGTGAAAGCCCGCCGGGTCGGTGGAGCCACCTATCAAGTGCCGATGGAAGTACGCACCAATCGTGGTAGTACATTAGCACTACGCTGGTTAGTCCATTATGCCAGAACCAGAGGCGGCAAAACCATGGCTGGTAAACTAGCTAACGAGATCATGGATGCGGCCAATGAAACCGGCGGCACGATCAAAAAACGGGAAGAAACCCACCGGATGGCAGAGGCAAACAAAGCCTTTGCCCACTATCGTTACTAAAAAGATACTTTAAGGGCGGTGGACTACACCGCTGCCGCCAAAAAACTGTCAAGAAAAGTATAGAATTGTAAATAGTGTAAAAAATCCTAGAACAAAATCCCATCACTGGCAAGCAAAGCAAGGAGGTTGCTGTGGCACGGACTATCCCGCTAGAGAGAGTGCGAAACATCGGAATCGCCGCTCACATAGACGCGGGCAAAACAACGACAACAGAAAGAATCCTGTTCTATACGGGAGTCGCTCATAAACTGGGCGAAGTCCACGACGGAACGGCAATTACCGACTGGATGGAACAGGAACGGGAGCGAGGAATCACCATCACCGCCGCCGCCATCAGTACCAGTTGGCAAGATCATCGCATCAACATCATTGATACCCCTGGCCACGTCGATTTCACCATTGAAGTGGAACGTTCCATGCGGGTACTCGATGGCGTGGTGGCGGTTTTCTGCTCTGTTGGTGGTGTACAACCCCAATCGGAAACCGTCTGGAGACAAGCCGATCGGTACAAAGTACCCCGGATTGCCTTTATCAACAAAATGGACAGAACGGGAGCGAACTTCTTCAAAGTTTACGAACAATTAAGAGATCGCCTTAGAGCTAACGCCGTTCCCATCCAAATGCCGATCGGCGCAGAAAGCCAACTGAGCGGGATCGTTGATCTCGTCAAGATGCGCGCCTATATATATAAGGACGATCTAGGGAAAGACATAGAAGAAACCGACATTCCCGAAGACTTATTGGAAAAGGCCGAAGAATTCCGCGTGCAGCTGGTGGAGGCTGTAGCGGAAGCTGATGAAGAACTCCTAGAAAAATATCTAGAAGGTGAAGAACTCACCGAAGCCGAAATCAAACGTGGTCTCAGAGAAGGGACGATTGCTGGTACAATTGTTCCCGTCCTCTGCGGCTCGGCTTTCAAAAACAAAGGGGTACAACTGCTCCTCGATGCCGTCGTCGATTATCTGCCCTCACCCTCGGAAGTAGCCGCCGTTAAAGGGATTCTCCCCGATGGTAGCGAGGCAATCCGGGAAGCCAAGGACGATGCGCCCTTCTCGGCCCTCGCCTTCAAAATCATGGCCGATCCCTTCGGTCGTTTAACCTTCCTGCGGGTCTATTCCGGTGTACTAGCTAAAGGCAGCTACGCCTACAACTCCACCAAAGGAACCAAAGAACGGATCGCTCGCCTGATCGTCCTCAAATCCAACGAACGGATCGAAGTGGATGAACTGCGCGCCGGTGATCTGGGAGCGGCGATCGGACTGAAAAACACCATTACCGGGGATACCCTCTGTGATGATAAGAACCCGATTATTCTAGAATCCCTCTTTATCCCCGAACCGGTTATCTCCGTGGCGGTGGAACCGAAAACCAAACAGGACATCGAGAAACTCAGCAAAGCTCTGCAAGCTCTCTCCGATGAAGATCCCACCTTCCGGGTCAAAGTTGATCCCGAAACCAATCAAACGGTAATCGCCGGGATGGGAGAACTGCACCTGGAAATCCTCGTCGATCGGATGCTGCGGGAATACAAAGTCGAAGCGACGGTGGGCGCTCCCCAAGTTGCCTATCGGGAAACTGTGCGGAAACCCGTACGGGCCGAGGGTAAATTTATCCGTCAAAGTGGCGGTAAAGGACAGTACGGCCACGTCGTCATCGAACTCGAACCGGGTGAACCGGGATCTGGCTTTGTCTTCGTCTCCAAAATTGTCGGTGGTGCTATCCCCAAAGAATACATCAACCCGTCAGAACAAGGGATGAAAGAAGCTTGCGAATCGGGGATCGTTGCGGGTTATCCCGTCATCGACCTGAAAGCAACCCTTGTGGATGGTTCTTTCCACGATGTGGACTCCTCCGAGATGGCCTTTAAGATTGCCGGTTCCATGGCGATTAAGGAAGCGGTGATGAAAGCTACCCCCGTTCTCCTAGAACCGATGATGAAGGTCGAGGTGGAAGTACCCGAAGACTTCATCGGTAACGTCATCGGTGATCTTAACTCCCGTCGGGGACAAATCGAAGGTCAAGAAACCGAGGCCGGCATCGCCAAAGTCTCCGCTAAAGTTCCCTTAGCGGAAATGTTTGGTTACGCCACTGATATTCGCTCCAAAACCCAAGGACGGGGCATCTTCACCATGGAATTTAGCCATTACGAAGAAGTCCCCCGCAACGTGGCCGAGGCGATTATCGCCAAAAGTAAAGGAAACGGATAATCAGTGACCAGTGACCGGTGAGCAGTGAAGACAAACCGATCATTTAAATTTGATCGGTCAACCCTAATAACTGCTAACTTAAAACTGATCTCCAGTAACTGATTAATGTTCACCCAGCTGAAGAAGAAAAAAAAACAAAGGAACAGAAAGTAAATGGCACGCGCTAAATTTGAACGGACGAAACCCCACGTTAACATCGGTACGATCGGTCACGTTGACCACGGCAAAACTACCCTCACCGCCGCTATCACGATGACCCTAGCGGCTCTGGGTAATGCCCAAGCTAGAAAATATGATGAAATCGATGCCGCTCCCGAAGAAAAAGCCCGCGGGATCACCATCAACACCGCTCACGTTGAGTACGAAACCGCCAGTCGCCACTATGCACACGTGGACTGCCCCGGCCACGCCGACTATGTAAAAAACATGATCACCGGTGCGGCACAGATGGACGGTGGTATTCTCGTGGTCTCGGCCGCCGATGGCCCGATGCCCCAAACCCGGGAACATATCCTGCTGGCTCGTCAGGTGGGTGTACCTAACCTCGTGGTCTTCCTCAACAAAAAAGATATGGTGGACGATGAGGAATTACTGGAACTGGTGGAACTGGAAGTGCGCGAACTTCTCACCAGTTACGACTTTGCTGGCGACGATATCCCCATTATTGCCGGTTCTGCGAAAGAAGCCCTCAACTACATGACCGAAAACCCCAAGGCCCAAAAAGGCGAAAACGAGTGGGTAGATGCGATCTATGAATTAATGGACGCGGTAGATAGCTATATCCCCACCCCTGAACGGGATATCGATAAACCCTTCCTGATGGCGGTAGAAGACGTATTCTCGATTACTGGTCGGGGGACGGTGGCTACTGGTCGGATCGAACGCGGTATTGTGAAAGTGGGTGATAACGTGGAATTGGTCGGGATCAGAGAAACTCGCCCCACCACCGTCACCGGGATCGAAATGTTCAAGAAAAGTCTCGACCAAGGGATGGCCGGTGACAACGCTGGTATCCTCCTGCGTGGTATCCAAAAAACCGACATCGAGCGCGGCATGGTGATCGCTAAACCGGGTACGATCAAACCCCACACCCAGTTTGAAGGGGAGGTGTATGTGTTAACTCAAGCAGAGGGTGGTCGTCACACTCCTTTCTTTAAAAACTATCGTCCTCAGTTCTATGTACGGACAACTGACGTAACTGGCACGATCCAAGACTACACCGCCGATGATGGCAGCACTGTAGAAATGGTCATGCCGGGAGACCGGATCAAAATGACCGTGGAACTGATCAACCCGATCGCTATTGAACAGGGTATGCGCTTCGCTATTCGCGAAGGTGGTCGCACCATCGGTTCTGGCGTTATCTCGAAAATTATCAAGTAGGCTAATCTACTAATTAACGGGGCAGTTAATGACAAAAAACTGCTCCGTTACTGTCTTTATTTTGTACCTTGACAATTGCAATAGGTGAAATTATGGCTACGCTACAACAACAGAAAATTCGCATTCGTTTGAAAGCTTTTGACCAGCGCTTACTCGATACTTCCTGTGAGAAGATTGTCGATACTGCCAATAGAACTAACGCCACAGCGATCGGACCGATTCCCCTACCGACAAAAAGAAAGATTTATTGTGTCCTGCGTTCCCCTCACGTTGACAAGGACTCCCGTGAACATTTTGAAACCCGCACCCATCGCCGCATTATTGATATTTACCAACCCTCTTCTAAGACAATCGATGCCTTGATGAAATTAGATTTACCCGCAGGGGTTGATATTGAAGTTAAATTGTAAAAAATGCCAAAAAGATGTTATCGCTAACATCTTTTTTTCTTCCCCACTATCCCATAACTTTTAAACAGGATTTTTGATAAAAGGAAGTTATTAAAAGAAGGGCAGTACAATTGGTAGGGGTGCATCACCAAAGATGCCCAGATCGCTAGACCTTTTGTAGGGGAAAACCTAAAGCTTCTCGTTGCTGTAAATACAATTGAGCAACCTGTCGAGCTAAATTGCGAATTCTGCCGATATAACGGGTTCTTTCAGCTACAGCAATCACACCTCTAGCATCAAGTAAATTAAAAGTATGGGAACATTTGAGAACATAATCTAGACTGGGAATCACCAGAGAGCGATCGATTAATTGTTTAGCTTCCTGTTCATATAAACTGAATAAACTAAATAATAACTCAGGATTAGAAGCCTCAAAATTGTAGGTACATTGTTCGATTTCATTTTGTAGAAAAATGTCACCGTAGAGGATATTTTCATTCCATTGAATTTTATTAATTGCCTCCACATCTTGCAGATACATGGCTAATCTTTCTAAACCGTAGGTAATTTCGATCGCCACGGGACGACAATCGATACCTCCACACTGTTGAAAGTAGGTAAACTGGGTGATTTCCATACCATCTAACCACACTTCCCAACCCACACCCCAGGCGCCGAGGGTGGGAGATTCCCAGTTATCTTCCACGAAGCGAATATCGTGATCTTCTGGGTTAATTCCTAACACCCTCAGGGAGTCTAAATAGATATCCTGAATATTATCGGGAGAGGGTTTAATTAGGACTTGATATTGATAGTAATGCTGAAAACGATTGGGATTTTCGCCATAACGGCCATCCGTAGGACGACGACAGGGTTCCACATAGGCAACGGCCCAAGGTTCCGGACCAATTGCCCTTAAAAAAGTGTGGGGACTCATGGTTCCTGCACCTTTTTCGGTATCATAGGGTTGAGCAACTAAACAACCGCGATCAGCCCAAAATTCATTTAATTTAGCGATAACAGCTTGGAAAGTTAGAGACATGGGAAAAAGTAAAAAAGCGGGTTAGGGGTTGGGGAAGTGGGAATTATAAATTATAAATTATCAATTATAAATTATGAATTATAAATTATAAATTGGGAAGTGGGGAAGTGGGGAAGTGGGGAGCTTTTCAGTGATCAGTAAACTGATAACTGATAACTGATAACTGATAACTGACGGTTAAATTCATTGACTTACTTTTAACTGTAAGCGAAAGTGGACGGGGGTAGAAGACTGGGGGAGAATAACTAATTCATAAAATCCCTCTTCAGGTAATTGACCAGACCATTGCCGATCGCTAGACTTATCTAAAAGGGTAATATTACCCGTGGGAGAGTAGAAAGATAGTAAAACTTCGCCTTCCGCCTCTAAATTTAAGTTTAACCGATCACTGGAACGCAATTTTATTGCATAGGCTTTTCCTTGTCCCTCGCTGAGAATTGCCTCGATAACTTCCTCCCCCCCCGCGTCTAAACTTTCGATCGCTTGGTAGGATAGGCCAGACTGTAAAGATTGTAACTGATTCCAGGCCAAACCACTCCATAGTTGACCCAGGCTTGTATCAAAACTTGGTCTTTCTGTCAATTCGGGAAATAACTGAAAAAAGGCAGTATCAGTGAGTAAATTAAAGACTCTACCGCTTAAGCGTAATTGATTCACTTGTTCTCGCCATTTTTCTCGCTGTTGCTCGTTGTAGCTACTTAATACTTCTCTAGTGCCAGAATCGAGACGTTCTAAGCGATCGAGTATTTCTGCTCCTAGAATGTCTCTTTGTTCCTGTTTCTGTTTTTCCTCTTTGATATCCCCATAGCGGAGGTTAAACAATTCATTGACGAGATTTTTAAAAAACTGACTATCAATTCCCAACTCTAGACGACGCTTTCTCATCTCAGTTTTCCGTTGCCATGCCGTATCTGTGGCAGAATTAAAATTATTTTCCTCCGTGACAAAAACGGGTTTAACGGTTTCGTGTTGATTGCTGTGTTTAACCCACTGTTTCCCGATTAACCAGCCTATTGCCGCCGATAATAACATCAAGAGGCAAAAAATAGCGATTCTGCCAGAACAGCCGAGAAAAACGGGCGATTTATTCCGAGAATTGGCGGCCATTGTCTTCTTAGACGATTTAGGGTTTTGGTCTGTAAAGATGAGATTAACACAAATAATAGGCTAAGACGCATTTTAATCGCCTATCCTGAGATTCGCCGAATCTTCCCCAATCCCTTCACCAATGCAAAAATGAAAAGCATCATTGAGAAATTGTTTGAAAATAGGGAATAAATTGTGAAAAAATTAAATGAACCTTCAGACCGATCACAATTAACCCCAAAGAAGTCAAAAATCCCCCTTCAGAACCCCGTGACACTAATAACTAATAACTAATAACTGAATAAAACTACATTCCCATAATTTCGTAACCGGAATCTACATAAATAATCTGACCGGTAATACCACTAGAAAGATCACTGGCTAAAAAAGCGGCCGTATTTCCTACCTCAATTTGTGTCACGGTGCGATGTAAAGGAGCGATTTCTTCCACATGATGGATCATATCAAGAATTCCCCCCACGGCCGAAGATGCTAAGGTGCGAATTGGACCGGCAGAAATACCATTGACTCGGATCTTTTGGCCACCTAATTCCGCAGCTAAATAGCGAACACTCATTTCTAAACCGGCTTTTGCCACCCCCATTAAATTATAGTTAGGAATTACCTTGACACCGCCGAGATAGGTAAGAGTGATAATACTTCCCCCTTCCGTCATCAAGGGTTTAGCCGATCGCGCTAGACGGGTTAGGGAAAAAGTGCTAATATCTAGGGATTTAGTGAAAGCTTCCCGGGGGATGGCGGTAAAATCGCCCGTTAAACCCTCTTTATCGGCAAAAGCGAGACAGTGAATCAAAATATCCAGTTTACCCCATTTTTCCGCCACTGTAGCGAAAGTATCTTCTACCTGTTGGTCATTTTGGACATCGCAGGGGACATAAAAAGCGGGATTAAGTTCATCGGCCAATTCTCGCACTTTTTTCTCAAAACGGCCTTTTTCGTCGGGGAGATAGGTGACACCGATATTTGCACCAGCTTGATGGAGTTGTTGAGCAATTCCCCAAGCGATCGAGCGATTATTGGCAATTCCTGTCACTAGGGCGTTTTTTCCCGTTAAATCTAACATAGTTCTCGTTTCTCTTACAAAAATCTCCCCAATAGCCGACCCCAGCGAGATTCGGTATAATAGGGATACAGATAACGGGGCAGCAATGATCACCCCTCCCCCATTGTCTGGCAAAAAGCGCCCAAAACTTTTCCCAGTTTAGCGAGCGGTTGTGTTTAATAGAGGTGACACTCGTTGGATAATAAAAACAATTTTCCCCTTTTTTGGATGTGAGATGGACTTATCATTAATACAAGATAAACCCCTAGCAGATGTGTTCCGTCGAATCGGCAGCGGCAATTTCCCCCCGGTGGTGGAGTTGTTCGAGCGTGGCAAAACGATCTTTTTCCCGGGAGATCCCGCCGAAAGAGTCTATTTTTTGCTGAAAGGAGCCGTTAAGTTATCGCGAGTCTATGAAGCGGGAGAGGAAATTACCGTGGCTCTACTGCGGGAAAATAGCGTCTTTGGTGTGCTATCCTTACTGACTGGTCAGCGATCGGATCGTTTTTATCATGCCGTGGCTTTTACTCCGGTAGAATTACTCTCGGCCCCGATCGAGCAGGTAGAAAGATCCCTCCGCAATAATCCCGATTTATCAATGTTGATGCTGCAGGGGTTGTCCTCGCGGATTCTGCAAACGGAAATGATGATCGAAACCTTAGCTCACCGGGATATGGGTTCACGTTTGGTCAGTTTTTTATTAATTCTCTGTCGTGATTTTGGGGTTCCCACCACCGATGGCATCCGGGTGGATCTAAAATTGTCTCACCAAGCGATCGCCGAAGCGATCGGTTCTACCCGCGTCACTGTCACCCGTTTATTGGGAGAGCTGCGGGATCAAGAAATGGTCTCAATTTACAAGAAGAAAATTACCGTCCATAATCCCGTCGCTCTCAGTCAACAATTTACCTAAATTCTGGATGACTAGCGCTTATATTTTAGTTTTGGCCATCGTGGTTTTAGGTGGTCTGATAGCGGCGATTGGCGATCGTATAGGTAGCCGTATCGGTAAGAAAAGGATGCGTTTATTTAATCTGCGTCCGAAACAAACCGCAACTTTGATGACGATTGTAACGGGAATTTTGATCGCCGGTTCGACTTTAATTGTCTTATTTGCTTCTAGTAAATCCCTGCGTCAAGGGGTTTTTGAACTGGATCGCCTATTAAATGAACGTCGTGCCGCTATTAAGGATTTGGAAAGTCAGGTAAGAAAAACCACCGAACAAAAAAATCGAGTGGAAAAGGCTTTAAAAACGGCTAAAAGTGAACAGATAGCTGTGCAGAAACGTCTAGAGGTTCTTAATAAAAATTATCAAGCTTCTCGTCAACGTTTGCGATTAGTTTCGGGACAGTTGGAAAAGTTTCGCAAGGAAGTGGCTAATTTAAATAATGAACGAGTTATTTTAACTAATCAAAAGGCAGAGTTAATCAGTCAACGGGATCAATTGTCCCAACAAAAATCAATTCTTTCTAGTCAGATCAATCAACTACAAACCACCCTTCAAGTTAGAGATAAAGAGTTAGCTAATCAACAAAAATTATTAACAACCAGACAAGCGCGACTTCAACAGTTGGAAACTCAACAAAAAACCCTACAGCTAGAAATTGATCGCCGGGATCAACGTATTGGAGAACTCGATCGATCGATTGTGGATAAAAATTTTGCTTTGGAACAGCGCGAGGGAAAATTAAAAGATTTAGAAACCCAAATGGCTTTTCTTAAGCGGGAAGTGGAAGTTTTAGAACAATACTATCAAACCTATCAAGAATTGCGGGAAAAACAAATCGCTATTTTCCGGGGACAGGTGTTATCTTTTGGAGCTTTTCGTATTGTCGATCCCCAAGCTATTGTCGCTGTTATTGATAAGTTATTGCGGGAAGCGAATATAAATGCTATCCGTGCCACCCAACCGAATCAGCCTAATTTTGACCAGCGTTTAGTTAAGATCACAAAAGCACAGGTAGAACAGTTAAGTCAACAATTACAGGACGGTAAAGAATATGTGGTGAGAATCCTTTCCGCAGGTAATTATGTCTTAGGAGAAAGCGAGATTCGTGTCTTTGCTGATGTGGTTCCCAATCAAAGAGTTTTTGAGGAGAAACAGGTGATCGCTACCGTTTCTATTGATCCCCAAAATATGACAGAAGAAGACCTACAAAAGCGATTAGATTTACTCTTAGCTTCGGCTCAATTTCGCGCTAGAAGTGCGGGAGTTTTAGGGTCAATTCAAGTGGAAGATGGTTTATTAACTACGGTAGTTAACTTTATTGGTCAAGTGAAAAAGTCGGGTAATTCTATCGAGACACTTGAGGCAGTTGCTGCTAGTAAAACTAATACATCTGGACCTTTAACTTTGCGTTTAGTAGCGGTAAAAGATGGTAAAATTGTTTTTAGTACGTCTTCTTAAAAGATAGCTAAAGTTAGGATTTGAGATTAAAATCAACTCCTTCGTAAATATCGACAAGATTTAAGCTAATTCCTAAAGAATCTAGGGATATAATTCCCCTTGCTGGGGTGTATTCTTGCAGTAACCAATTATTTTCCGAGGTTTTGCTATAGGATTCTATTAGTATCTCCTCTTGACTGACGAGAAGATATTGGTTTAATTGGGGTATAGAACGATAATAACGAAATTTATCACCCCGATCATAACTAGAGGTGGAAGGGGATAAAACTTCGATAATTACACAGGGATTTAAAATTTCATCGTTGCGATTATCACTAAATAATGGTTCCCCAGCAATGATCATTAAATCTGGGTATAAACCGCGATTATACTGGGGTATCCATAGACGTAGATCGCTAGATTGAAGACGATAATTGGTTCCTCTTGAAGCTAATTTTAGCAGGACAATAAGATTAATGAGAATACTATTATGATTGATGCTTCCCCCTGTCATCTCGATAATTTCCCCGTCGTGATATTCGTGTTTAACCTCGGCAATGGTTTCTAAATTACGATATTCTTCTAAGCTGAGGGTTTTGGGAGGAGATTGAGTCAACATTTTTCCAGATTAGATATTCTTTTATTTAATCATAACACAATTAATGCTACCTATTTAATTCTAATTCCCCTTGGAGAAAATCAACAAATTGTCTGGCAGTTCTTCCCGATCGCCCATTATGTTGGGTTGCCCATTGTTTGGCACGAAATTCTAAGTCTTCTAAGCTAATTTTTAATTTAGCTAAACTGGCTAAATGACGCACTATTTCCAGATACTTTTCTTGATTAGCTGGTTCAAAAGTTAGGGTTAAACCAAAGCGATCACTAAAGGATAATTTTTCTTGTACTGTGTCCCAATTATGCACTTCATCCCCATCTTTTGGTCGGGGTCGATCGGCAAAAAATTCTCTGACTAAATGTCGGCGATTAGAAGTGGCATAAACTACGACATTTTTCGGTCTAGCGGTGATACTTCCCTCTAAAACAACCTTTAAAGCTTTAAAAGCTTCATCGTCTTCTTCAAAGGATAAATCATCGACAAAGATAATAAATTTTTGCGGTAAATATCGCAGAATTTCAATAATTAATGGTAGGTCTTTTAATTGGGATTTGGCCACTTCAATTAAGCGCAATCCTTGACTATGGTATTTTTGCAATAATCCCTTGACTAGAGAGGATTTTCCCGAACCACGACTGCCATAGAGTAGCACATTTAAAGCGGGATAACCTGCTAATAAAAACTCAGTGTTTTTAATCAAGGTTTCCTTGGGCATTTCATAACCGACTATTTCTTGAATCTGCACGGGATCGGGATGAGTAATTCCTTGTAATCGACCTTCTTGCCACCTTAAAGCTTGATAACGGGCAAAAATTCCCGTACCACATTCGCGATAATAATCTGCTAAATCTTCAACTAATTCCCTCCAATCTAAACCGGAATGTAAAAAACTTTCTAATTTATTGTCCATTTCCCAAGCGGGGAAACTGAGAAATTTAATTTGTTCCAAAATTGTCGAATTGCTGAGGCTATAAATGCTAGAATTATAGAGAGATTGAAGGATAGATAAATCCTGTTTCACGCCATTAATTAAAGATTCGGGTAACTCCCAAAAACTTTTTTTCTGTACCTGTTGACTAAAGGGATTGTCATCTAATAAAATTTGTTCGACTAGAAAATCATTCCAACTGATATCTTTAGATGCTAAAGCTTGAAACCATTGACCATAGGCTTTAAGAAAATCGGCAATATTATCCGTAGATAATAGGGTAATAAATGCCTTGCCAATAGCATTATCAAAAACCCCTTGATACAAAACTAACAAGCTGACTTTTTGGTAAATTTCAGAAATCATTTTTTATTCTCCACTAATAACTAACATTTCATGGCTGTTTTTTTGTAATTCCTAATTCGATTTAATAATTGCCGTCCTGTAGCTAAGGGAATGCCAATCAGTTGTTATTATATCAAGATAGGTTAATCTTTGCAAAATTAAGGTTAAAAAAGGGAAAATACCTACCGACTAATTCCCCAGATTTCTTGAGATGAGGTACAAGGTTTTCCTTTTGGGGAGTCAGGAGAAGGCTCTTCTAGGTTCTGTGTGATAAGTTAAACTTACAATATGATCGATCAATCTTTGTGTCCTTTGTGTCTTTGTGGTTCGTTCCACCCCCTCGCTCTTGAGAATGTATCTTAGAATACATTATCCAAGAGAGCCAGGAGAAGATACCCTGTCGGGCTACACTTCCTCTTGATGAGAAACGTTATATTTGATAAAATTTAACCAATCTTGGATTTCCTGTCCTAACCAGAGACATTCATCCTCGCGGAGATTTTGACCGATAAGATAATAATTTTTAGCTGTCCGCAGACGAATCTGATAGTTACCTTCTGTACCATTGCTATGAAGAAAAATACCCCATAAGTCTTGAGTTTTGAAAGCAAATTTTTTGTAGATAAAATTGAAAAGTTTATATTTAATTAAAACTTCTTGAGGTGTAAGAATTAATTGCATCTCCCGCGAAAAAATAAAACCAATCAGAGCTATAATAAAGGTAATAATTGGGGAGATAAAGACAGTGACAGTAAGGAAAATCGCCAAAGACCAGAGAGTAGGCGCATCGGAAGGTAGCTTAATTGTTGGTGGTAAATTAATCTCTAAATTATCCCGGTGTTTAGCGATACGGATGGAACTGTGGGGAGGTTTTGGTAATTTCTTAGGATCGATTAAACTTGATACTTGACGATAGTAGGGATGTTGGAGAATTTTCAGAGCTTCTCTGGCACTTTTAAACCGCTTTTCTACTGCCATATCGGTCATAGTTTCTAACCAATCGATTAAATCATCATCGATTGTCACCAGTTGGCGAAATTGAATTTTAGAGTCGCGGTAGGGCAGTTCTATTGGCACAATTCCTGTCAATAAATGAATTAAAGTCATACCCAAGGCATATAAATCAGAACCCGGAACTGCTCGGCCCCAAAATTGTTCTAGGGGTGCATAACCACTCGTCCCCACCACGGTAAAAGTAACTCCCGTCACTGCACCCCTGGACTGGACTGCCCCAAAATCCACTAAATAAACGTTATTTTCCGAGTTAATAATTAAATTACTAGGTTTAATATCTCGATGTAATACTGGGGGCGATAATTCATGCAAATAGATGAGAATTTCGAGAACTTCTTGGGCAATAGTCCGAATTACCGTAGCGGTGAAATGTTGCCCCCTTTCTAAGTGATCACTTAAGGATTCTCCCGGTATATAATCTTGTACAAGTACAAACCAAGGAATCCCATCACCTTGATTTTTATCGAGGGAAAAATAATCGCGATAGCGGGGAATACGGGGATGATGGAGAGAAGCTAAGACGGCTGCCTCTCGTTCAAATAATTTTAATTCTTCCCACTCCATCTGGGGACTAAAAGCGAGGAGTTTAATAATTACCGATTCTTGAGATAATACATCGGTAGCTAACCAAGTTTGACGACCGATAGCGGTATTTCCCAGGCGTTGTTGTAGTCGGTAACGTTCCGCTAAAAAAGAATCAGAAGTAAAGGTCATAGTGGCTTTTCCCTTATTTAGACCTGTTTTTTGTCAGTAAAACTGCTGTGGAGGTACTAATTAATATCGATTTGTTTTTTTTCTGTCCAACAAAGGGCGATTCCCTTTTCTTTGTAGGAAGATTCTCCGACAAAGATAGGATATAATTCAGATTCACCACGATAGATAATTTCCTGACCATCAAATCCTAGAAAAATCGGTTGATTGGGTTGAATTGCCTGATAATCTCGTTGGAGAATCTGAGGATGTAACATGGCTTTAATTTCACCCTGTTCATCCCTAGGATAATCGATCGAGCCTAAACGTTGGTAAACTGTTAGGGATTCGCTGAAAGTATCGAGATGGGCAGCGAGATAATTTTCCTGTTCGATGTAGTCTAGGATTTGATAAATGAGTGTTTCGGTTTGACGAAAAAGATAGGGACAGATGACACCATGGTTAATTGGACCGATTTCTAGGGTAAAAGCTAGGGGACAAATTCCTTTCAGAAAATGATTTTCTTCCTCGCTGACGGGATGATAAATTAAGCGCACATCAGGATTAATTTTAGTCAGATAGGTAAAGAGTTTTAATAGCCAAGGATGGGGATTAGAATAAATAATCGCCAGCATCATGTTAGATGTGGTGCTGTGAATATCGATTAATAAATCAATGGATTTTTCTCGGATTTCTTTGACTATTTTTTTGGCTCGTTTTTGTTCGTATTGCTGACAATCGGGATTCACTAAATCTTTCTGGTTAAAACAACGATTTAAATCCGTATCGATATATCTAACTCGTTGCTTTAGGGCCAAGGGGTTAGCGATGAGACTGTGGGATTGAAAACTGCTGCGAGCAATAAGATTAGGTGAGTTTTGCAGGTATTTAACCAAATAAGCGGGAGTTAGTTCATTGCCATGCACACCGGCAATTAAAGCCAGATTTTTAATAGTAGTTTTCTGATCGATCATTTTTTATAAGTTTTGAGAATTTGTAATTATTTATCTAGGGCAAAATTGCCGTAATTAAATAACAATTATAAGCCTTAAAAAAGGGTAGTCTAGAGGGGCAGGTTTGCCAACCCACCCCTATAACTGATTTAGAAAAACCAACCGTAGGAATGAAGACCTTTACCTAAAAGATTCACTCCTAAATAACATACCCAAACCACAACAAAACCACTCGCTGCTAGAATAGCTGGTTTTCTTCCCTGCCATCCCCGGGTAATGCGGGCATGGAGATAAGCGGCAAACACTAACCAAGTGATTAGCGCCCAAGTTTCTTTCGGATCCCAACTCCAATAGGAACCCCAAGCTTCATTCGCCCAAACTGCTCCGGCGATGATACCGATAGTGAGAAGGGGAAAACCGAGACCAATGACCCGATAACTGATATTATCGAGGGTTTCCGCCAAGCTAAGACGTTGGGGCGAAAGAGTCGCCATCGCTGTTAGGGTGGGAGTTAAAAGGGCGGTTGTGCCACCGTTAGCCGTTTCCATGAAAACTGGCGCAGAAAGAGTGGTAGATAACTTATTTTGGAGACGATAGGCTCCCGTACCCACGGAACTGCCTTTTAACTCGATATTTTGACCTCTCGTGACGATCAGAAAAGCGATCGCCATCAGGGAACCCACCATCAAAGCAGCATAACTTAACATCATGACGCTAACGTGCATCATCAACCAATTCGATTTTAAAGCCGGAACCAAGGGTGCCGAAGTTTGCATTTCTCCGGGTAAGGACAAAGTGGCAAAAGCGGTAATCCCCATGGCTACAGGAGTCGTCACCACCCCCACCAGGCGACTGCGGCTAGTGTACTCAGCAATTAAATGAACCGCAGTTACACCCCAAGCGAGAAAGAATAAAGATTCGTAAAGATTGCTAATGGGGAAATAACCCGCTTCTAACCAACGCGCTCCCAATAAAGCGGCGATACAGAGGTTAGCGATGGCCACTCCTGTGCTGCCCAGGCCCGGCAACAAAGGTATGCTAGGAAAGGCTGTCCCGGCCCAATAAACCAGCATGGTTAAAAACAGGACTAAAAAAGAAGTGTTATCGAGAAAGTTCTCTAAGCTAACTAAATTCATGGGATTTCTCTCGTTTGTCGCTCGCTCGCTACCAAGTATTCCATCCTCTATCCTATCCCATCGGTAAGGCGATCGAGATAGGGAATTGTTAGTATGAACTTTGCATTTTCACTCTGACCCACCCTAAAAATTATGACTAATCAAGAAGATAATCAATTTTCCTGGTCACGGTTGCCGCGGTTAGGCAAAATCCTGATCATTTGTTCTGGTGTTGCCGCTTTAGGCTATTTTCTTATCCCTCGTCCCTCAGAATTATCCAATATTCCCCTCGAACCCTACAGCGAATTTATCAATAAAGTGGAACGGGGCGACATCAGTAGGGTCAGAATTGGCAATCAAGTCATCTTGTATCAATTAAAAAATCCTTTAGAATCCCTGGCTATTCCGGGTAATCCCCCCCTTAATCCCCCAGAATCAAGTAATCCCTTTCACAGTGATTCTAGTTCTCTGGCCAGCAAACCAAGCAGTAATCTAGCCCCCGGACGAGTATTGGCCACAATTCCAGTCGATAACCCCCAATTACCCCAACTATTACAGCAAAAAGGCGTAATATTCGAGGCGATTCCCGTAGCCGAAAACAGTTGGATCAGCACTCTCCTCGCTTGGGTGGTTCCCCCCTTAATTTTAGTCGCCGCTATGCAGTTTCTGCTCTATCGCAACGATGACACGCGTAAATCGCTGCTTTTTAACAAAAATCTCGCTAAAGTTTACGGAGACGACGAAAAATATCCGATTACCTTCACTGATGTGGCCGGGGCCGAGGAAGCAAAAACCGAGTTAAAGGAAATCGTCGAATTTCTCAAGGATGCCGAGCGCTTTAATAAAATTGGGGCGCGTATTCCTAAGGGTGTTCTCTTAGTCGGACCGCCGGGGACAGGAAAAACCCTCTTAGCAAAAGCGGTCGCGGGAGAAGCGGGAGTAACTTTTTTTAGCATTTCGGCCTCGGAATTTGTGGAATTATTTGTCGGCACTGGGGCAGCCCGGGTGCGGGATCTATTTGCCCAAGCGAAGAAAAATGCCCCTAGCATCATTTTTATTGATGAATTGGACGCGATCGGTAAATCAAGAAGTTCGGGATCGGGAACTAGCGGCAGTAATGATGAGCGCGAGCAGACTTTAAACCAACTTTTGACAGAAATGGACGGTTTTAGCCCCAAAGAAGCCGTCGTCATCGTTTTAGCCGCCACCAATCGCCCGGAGACTCTTGATGCCGCTTTATTGCGTCCGGGGCGCTTTGATCGCCAAGTTTTGGTGGATCGTCCCGATTTAGCGGGACGATTGGCAATTTTGGAAATATACGCCCAACGAGTCCAGATGGGTGAAGATGTTAACCTCAAAGCGATCGCCACCCAAACCCCCGGTTTTGCCGGTGCCGATTTAGCCAACCTCGTCAATGAGGCTGCCCTCTTGGCTGCCCGTAATAATCGGGAAAAAGTCAGTCAAATCGACTTTAAAGAGGCGATAGAAAGAGTTATCGCTGGCTTAGAAAAGAAAAGTCGGGTTTTATCGGAAAAAGAAAAGAAAATCGTCGCTTATCACGAGGTCGGCCATGCTTTAGTTGGTGCTGTTATGCCGGGAGGTGGTCGCGTCGAGAAAATTTCCATCGTTCCCCGGGGTTTATCCGCTTTGGGTTATACCCTGAAAATTCCCACGGAAGACCGTTTTTTGATGACAGAAACCGAATTTAAAGAACAAATTACTATGTTATTGGGCGGTCGGGCAGCCGAAGAATTAATCTTTGGCAGTGTTACTAATGGCGCTTCCGATGATTTACAAAGGGCGACGGATATTGCGGAAAGAATGGTGACAATTTATGGTATGAGTAAATCCTTGGGTCCCCTAGCCTACGATAAAACAGGACAGGCTAATTTTTTAGGTAATAATCAGGGTAGTCCCCGGCGTTCGATCGGGGAAAATACGGCGAAAGTGATCGATGAAGAGGTTAAACAAATTATCGACGCTAGTTACCAAAAAGCCCTAGCAATTCTTAGTTATAACCGCAATTTATTAGAGTCGATTACCGCTAATCTTTTGACCACGGAAGTAATCGAAGGAGAAGAATTGCAAGAGTTATTAAATCAAGCGCAAATGGTCTGAGCAATCCTCATAAACAGGGTCTGCTGAAAAAGTTTTTCGTGGGGACAGGGTGTGGGGTGTGGGGTGTGGGGTGTGGGGAGAACAAAGCTGCCTTTTGCCTTTTGCCTTTTGCCTTTTGCCTTTTGCCTTTTGCCTTTTGCCTTTTGCCTCTCCTCATAACTAGGGTCTGCTGAATAAATAGTCGAGAATATCTAACTTAAGGAGAAGACAGAATCAAAGCATTAGAAAATTGATATTTCCCTGCTTTGACGGTTAATTTGCCCTCTTTCCATCCTAAAGAAACGGGAGAGTTATCTCGACTTAAACTGTTATAAAGGGCGAAATTTTTTGACCAATCGTGCTTTTGACCGTTACGAATTAACATCGGCAGTAGATTGATTTGATTATAGGTAAATTGTAAACTCTGCCCTTGACTGCCTTTAAATAAAACCCTGCCTTGCTTAATTTGAGTTAAATTTACTTGACTTTTTTGCTTAAATATGCTCTTGAAATTCTCATAACTACCCTGGGTTGCCGCTTCCCCCACTTCCAGAGCAAAACCCGCATAATTGTTACCTGTGGGTAAAGCTTGGTAGGTATTATCATCGGGATAAGGGGAATTAGGAATCTCGATCATTTCAGGAGAAGAAAGATTTATTAATCTCAGGGCTAACCAAGTTTTTTCTAATTGAATAAACCAGATATTATCATCTTTTTCTACCTTGGCAGTTTTCGGTAATTGCCAGAAAAAAGCTTGGTCTGCTGGACGTAACCAGATTAAAAGATTACGATATTGTCCGATTTCATCCCCGGGATTTTTGCCCGGTTTTACGCCATTTTTGCCAGTGTTAGCCACAAAAAAATCCACACCTTTGTGTTGATTAAAGGCCATTAATTTAAACGGGGCCACATCGCCATCGGGGAAAGTTCCCGCCAGACTACCCATTTGATAACTAGCCCCAATAAATTGAGTTTCCCAATAACCCGGACTCTGATTATTGCCCGGTTTCCAGTTTTCATATAGGGGTTTACTGGCGAGAATTTCTACCGGTTTATTAAAGTTTTTTCGGGCTAATTCCATCACTGCTAAAGGAGGACGATAATGACTGGTAATTAGATAAAGAGAGTCCAATTCTGGACGATTATTGGCGACAGGAGTATCACCAAAGTATAACCAAAAAGTGCGACCTGCGTGTGATCGCATTACGCCATGGCCATCACCATAATCACGTTTTACAGGGCCACCCCAACCACCCCGATAATATTTAACACTAGCGGCCATGGATAACCAATCTAAGGCCATTTTTGCCCATTGTTTAACTTCCGTATCTTGAGAAAAATCGTAGAGATTGAGATAGGCAGCAAAGGTATGACCTTGATAAACTTCTGAATCCCATTCTCCCATACCGATGTTATATAAAGCTGAAACGTAGCGCTTAATTTTACTTTTATAAAGTTGACGAGTTGCCTCATTTCCTGTTTCTTCGGCCATCAGATAAACCGATGTTTCGCGCATCGCTCGCAGGTTATCAGTATTGCGACTATCTACCCATAAACCCCGTCTTTTCATACTCCAATCATTACCCGTTCCTTGGCCGGTGCCGTGGATAGGATGGGGCCGTTGTAAAGGGTCGGTTTCTGTCCAAATTTTCGCCGCATTATACATTCTCTGACGATAAACTGGATCGAGATACTTTCCGAGAAGAAAATATTTTCTAATTTGTCCTTTTAGGGTAAAAGAAAAATAATAATCTATATAATCAGTGTGGGACTGTTCCCGTTTTTGTGGGTCATCCTGCTGCAGGAAATCTAGGGCTTTTTGCCTGTTTCCTGCCAAGAAATCAAACATGGCCATAGCATAGGATTTTTTCTCGTTTTCTCCCCACAAATTGCCATAACTTTCTGCCCTAGCAAAACGGTTAATAACTTGCTTTGCCCTTTGTTGAAATTCTGCCTCTAATTCCGGTGTCCAATCGTTAAGATATTGGGCTTCAACTTCGGCAACAGGGAAGGAAGCTATCGAGTTTTGAGAAACCGAATAGAGGGAGTTAAAGCCTACAGTAAATAGGGCAATGATTCCCGCTAAAATTAGATATTTAATTCTAGATCCAATCGTCATCTTCGGCAAATTCATCGATGTTTCCTTGATTTTCTGGGGACTGAGTTTGATTCTCTTTATCTAATTGTAAAGGAACTGGTTCAGGAGCGATAATTTCTGGTAATAATTCTTCGGGTTTTTGACCATCTACCTCCACCACAATTATTTCTGTGACGGGAAACCAAAGTAGGCGGCCTTGATCGTCACAAACCGTCACCGATCGCGATTTATCTGGAGTCTCGGTTGCGAAGAAATCTCCTAACATTTTGGTGGGTAAAATATTCTTACTTTCACCCCCACTAACTCCTAGGAATATATATTCGTTACCTGTGGTCAAATGTTGAACAATAATCGCCATAGTTAAAAGGTTTTAGTCAATGAAATGTACTGATTGATAGTTGACTCTTGAATGATAGCTTTCAGCCCGAAGCTTTCCAATGATAACTGATAACTGCTTACTGCTTACTGCTTACTGTTTAACTTGACTGCCGTGACTGCGGGGATCGGTTTGACTAGCACCCACAAGGATATTAAAATCAGAAGTCTCTCCCGTAGTGGTGGCATAGGGTAGGGTAGAATTAGTTAAAAGTGCTTCTAAATTAGCAGTTAAAATTGATTTTGGTTGTTCTCCGATCGCTTGGGCAACCGGTTGTCCTTGGTTATTTAAAAATACAAAATGGGGAATCCCATCCACACGATAACGGAGAATTTCCGGCAACCATTTATTATTATCAACGTTGAGCATAACAAAATTAATGGCATTACCGTATTGTTTTTTAATTTCGGCAATTTCAGGGGCCATCGCCTGACAACTGGTACACCAATTAGCATAAAATTCTGTCAGGGTGGGTTTACCATTGCTGACGGCAAGATCGAAAGGTGTCGCTTTTTCCGCTTGCGCTTCCAAAGATACGGAACTAGCGGTGGTTTGAAAGCCGAAGAAAATCGCTACACTAAGGATAACTGCCGTTACTGCCAGCAGAAGATTTCTGGTTTTGTTGGTGGGTGTGGTGGCTGTCATGGATATTTAATCAAAGTTTACTTTGTCCTATTGTAACGACTGCTGCGCTCTTTTAGTATTGGTGTCGATTGAGTTACAATTAAGTTAGAGATGGGTAATAATTATGACAGAAGAAAGACTCGATCGAATAGAGGGACAGCTAAAAAGGCTAGGAGGGGACGTTCATACAATTGAGGGGCGATTAGAAACTTTAGAAAGTAACGTTCAAAACATTGAAAAAAAGCTAGGAGACGTGATCAACCAAATCCGTGAACTTAGTCTTAGCATCGATACCTACCAAAAAGCTGATCAACAGGTAGTTAATTTGGCTTTTGGTCTGATCGTTGCCGCCACTGCTACTATTGTAATTCCAGCCGTTTTCGGCAAATAAGCAAAAAAAGATTCTTTGATTGGAAAGGCTGCATGAAAAAACGCGTTACTCTCACTTTTCCCAAAAAAGCCGTCCATATGCCCGTTACCTATCGACTGGCAAAGGATTTTAACGTCGCCGCTAATATTATCCGCGCCCAAGTTGCCCCCAATCAAGTGGGAACATTAGTATTAGAATTATCGGGAGATATCGATGAGTTAGAAGCGGCGATCGAATGGTTACAATTACAAAATATTGGCGTTTCCCAAGTTAGTCGCGAAATCGTTATTGATGAAGAAAAATGCGTCGATTGTGGCTTATGTACGGGAGTTTGTCCCACGGAAGCTTTAACCCTTGATCCCGAAAGTTTTCGTCTTAAGTTTTTGCGTTCCCGTTGTGTGGTTTGTGAACAATGTATCCCCACTTGTCCCGTGGTGGCAATTTCCACAAACTTGTAAAATAGAAATTATTAAATTAATTTTTTTGCCCATTTAAATAATAGCCATCTCTGGAGATTTTAAGCCTTGATGTGTTGCCAAGAAGGTTAATCGCCACAAATATCCCGCTCGCTTTCTGCCTAAAGACCCTTTCTCCGATACCATAGTTAAAAAGAGAGCCTTGACTCTGGCCACATCTGTGGGGATTACATACCATTAATCATGGTTTTTTTGCAAAAAATACAAAAAACTTGACATGACTTCTGCCGTTCCTCGCCTTTCCTATCCTGATAGTCCGATTGCTGATCTTCGCGGCCTCTATAACTTTATCCTCAACCCGCAACTGTTAGCCGCAGAAAAGGGAAATCGGTCGATCGTCAGTTTTTGTCAAAAAATTTCCCCCCTTGATCTCCTAGAAATTCTCTCTCGGATTGCTTCTAGCTATCCCACCCATTGTTATTGGGAAAATCCCGAACGAGAAACTGCTTTTCTCGGCTACGGCATCGCTTTTACTGCTACTTTCCACGGCAAACAACGTTTTTTAAAAGCTCAAAAATTTATTGAAAACTGTCAACAAAGAATTATTAAAATTGATAACTATAGCGAGATTACTCCCCGCATCTTTTGTAGTTTCACTTTTTTCGACTCGGCAACAGCTACCCCCTTTCCCTCAGCTACCCTAACCCTGCCTAAGTTTCAAATTATCAAAAAACAATCGGAATATTTTTTCCTGACTAATCTCTTAATCACCGGCGAAAAAGAAATAGAAAACTCCCTCGAAGAAACTATTAATAACCTCAAAATTATCCAAAATAACTCCAGCAATTGCCGACAAAATCCTCACCAGGATTCCTGTAGTTATTATATTCATCCTACCTATAATTTTCAAGCGGCTGTTGCCGATGCCATCCAATCTATCCATGCTCAAAAATTTAGCAAAATTGTCCTCGCTCACGCTCTTGACGTGATTTCTCCTCGTCCTTTTCATCTGGTAAACTGTCTCGATAATTTGCGTCAGCGTCATCCCGATTGCTACACTTTTTCCCTCGGCAATGGACGGGGAGATCATTTTATCGGTGCTAGTCCCGAACGATTGTTAACTGTCCATCAGGGGCAATTAATCACCGATGCTTTAGCGGGATCCGCCCCCCGGGGAGAAAATGCGATCGAAGATGCTCTCTTTGCCAATAAACTCCTCGCTAGTGAAAAAGAACAACGGGAACATCGGGCTGTTAGTGACTTTATTAACCAAAAACTGCGACAAATTGGCTTAAATCCGCAAAATTCTCCCTCTAGATTGTTAAAACTCTCCAATATTCAACATCTCTGGACTCCTATCCATGCCAAACTAAAACCCTCTATCCATCCCCTCGAAATTGTTGCCCAACTACACCCCACTCCTGCTGTTGCTGGGGTTCCCACCGAGATCGCTTTAGCACAAATTCGTCATTATGAAACCTTTGATCGCTCTCTTTATGCCGCTCCTTTGGGTTGGATTGATTGTCACAATAATAGTGAGTTTATTGTTGGTATTCGTTCGGCATTAATTAAAGGCGATCAAGCGCGATTATACGCCGGTGCGGGTATTGTTGCCGGTTCCGATCCAGAAAAAGAACTAGCAGAAATTCAGCTTAAATTTCAAGCTCTCTTAAAAGCTTTAACCTAAACTATAGCTTTTTAGCGAACTAATAACTTAAATAAGTTTAATTTACCCTTAAAAGGCGGATATTTTAAAACAGGATTGAACCAAAGAGGTGTTTTCATAATCGCTTTCTGGTGACTAAAATTCTCAAAGGAAAAACGACCATGATAGCTACCAATACCGCTATTTCCTCGACCACCAAAGGGTAAACTAGGATTAGTAAAATGAAAACTATTGTTGTTAATACAACCTCCCCCAAACTGGACTGATTCTAACCATTTCTTTTCGGTATTTGCCTTGGTAGTAAACAGATAAAAAGCTAGAGGGTTAGGGTTTTTAGCAATAATTGCTAAAGCTTCCTCAAAAGTGCTAAAGGCAATGATCGGTAAAATTGGACCGAATATTTCCCCTTGCATAATAGGAGCATCAAGGGAAACATTAGTTAATAAAGTTGGTTGAATATATAAATTTTCTCGATCAGTTTTGCCACCAAAAACAATCTCACCATCTTTGAGCAAGTCAATCAGGCGATCAAATTGTTTATCATTAATTATCTTACCATAATCAGCACTTAATCTGGCATCTTCACCAAAAAAATTAACAATAGTATTAGCTAATTCTCTGATCAAATTCTCCTGCTGGGATTGATGTACTAAAACATAATCAGCTGCGATACACATTTGACCACAATTAGAGAATTTTGTCACGGCAATGCGACGAGTTGCCACGGAAATATTAGCATCAGCTTCGATAACACAGGGACTTTTTCCCCCTAATTCTAGAGTAACAGGAATTAACTTTTCTGCCGCTAGTTGATAAATAATTTTTCCTACCCTTGTACTGCCAGTAAAAAATATATGATCAAAGGTGAAACTGTCTAACATATTCGGAATTACTTCCGCACCATCTCCGGGTACAATTAACACATATTCTTCAGGGAATATTTCTTGAATTATTTTAATTACTAATTTTTCCGTCGCTGAGGCAAATTCACTCGGTTTTAATACCGCACAGTTACCGGCAACAATAGCACCAACTAAAGGCACTAATAACAATTGGAGGGGATAATTCCAAGCACCAATAATTAACACCACTCCCAAAGGTTCCCGAATAATTTGACTGGAGGAAGGAAAATTTAAGAGATTAGTTTTAACAGGTTTGGGTTGCATCCATGAGCGCAAATTTTTTAAAGCGTTATTAATTTCCCCCAAAAGGAAACCATTTTCAGTAATCCAACAATCTTCGGGACTTTTCTTTAAATCCCTATATAAAGCTTGATATATCTCTCCTTCATATTTAATAATTGCCTGTTTTAACTTCTCTAACTTCTGACGACGGAATTGATAGGAACGAGTGGCACCACTAACAAAATACTGACGCAATTTGGCTAATTTTTCTGAGTTTGACAGCATCGAAATAATTCCTAACTTAATGATGGTAATTCTATGGCATCCACTGGGGACGAATTCCCGCTAGAGGTAATTCAATTAAATCAGATTTACTTGCTTTCACTCCATCTTGTAGGGGAGGAATTAACATCCACAAACGACCACCGATAATTGTTTCTCCTGAGTCAGTAGTCAAGGGATTAGTCGGATTAGTATCATAACTGGTGCGAAGTTGATCAAAAATAATCGCTAAACTATCGGGAGATAAACTAATGTGAATATCACGATAATCGGCTAATTCCAGTAGGGGAGTCACTTGACCAGTCTTCACATCTATTTTAGCAAAATAGGGTTTTTCTTTGTACTCTTGACTGTTAGTAACTAACTCAGTTAACAAACAATATAAATCACTACCAGTGGCATTAAATTGACAATCTATAATCGAACCTTGTAGATTGAGTAAGCGTTTTTGTAATCCTTGATTATTGACATAAAAAAGCGATCGAATATAACGCATTTTGGCATTATCAGTATTAAAATTTACCATTGCCGCAGCCGTACCATCAGCAGAAAAATTCAAAATTCGCCCAAATTTTGGTAAAAAATCCAGGGGTTTTGTTTCAGTTTTTAAAGGCAAAAGTGCGATTCCTTCCCCCTGGGTGACAGCCAAAGTTTTACTATCAGGTGCAATCAAAAATTCTCCACCTTGAATGTTTAATTGTTTGGGTTTTTCCCCCGATTTAACTGCCCATAAATCGAAGTTAATCGGATTGCGGCGCTCAATTCTCTGCACGACAATAGTTTCCCCATCTTTAGATAAATCAAAATGATTATTTTGATAATCTTTATTGTCTAGCACTAACTCAATTTTTGGGGAAGATTGGCCAAAATCAACTTGGTAAAGCTGTAGTTCACGAATTCCCTGTATTCCCTGATTTTTCGCCACGGCCGAAAAGAGGATTTTTTTACCATCAGAGTAGAATTCAAAAGCCATAACGGTCAAATTTGCGGGGGTTAAGAGGGTTTTCTTCTCCTCGGTCAAGTTATAAAAAATTAATCTTCCCTGTTCTTCCCCATTAGTGCCAATATAGGCAAAAGCACGATCCCGACTTTTAAATTCTCTTTCAAAAATTGCCAGGGTTTGTCCTAATCGATTACCGCTGCGAAATTGTTCCCTCGCACCTTCAATTTGCAGATGATATTTTTCTCCGTAGGGAATGGGAGAGGTGAGGGTATAAGCTAATCGTCTTCCGGCCCAACTAAACTTCCCCGGCAGCGCAGGATCGATAACTAGATTTTTTTCTACACTAGCATGATCCATGGGGCGATCAAAAGTGATAATAAATGCTTGATCTTCCGCTCCAATTTCTCGATTTTCCCAGCTAAATTCCTTGACTCTTGGACCAGTTTGTAAAAGACATTGATTACCACAGCTATTACCCAACCAAATTAAGCCACCAATTACTAAGGTTAGGGATACAATTAATGTTATCGCTAATTTATCAATCGGTTGTAGTTGTAAGGTTTTCAGCATTATAGTAGATGGTTAGAAACAACTGATAACAGTTAACTGTTAATATCCGTAGGGATCCGCAGGAGTGGGTATAGGTTTCACGGATTTGGCCTTAATTACTAATTGTCTTCTGGTGGTTGATTTTCCTACCTCTACGGGTAAAGATTCCGTGGCCATTTCTCCGGTGATTTCTAACCAGGTATCATTGGGATATTGACTGCGACTTCCTGATAGTTTCACTGGTAAACCCACGGGATAAGCATCCACGGCACAACAGGTAAGAATAAAGCGACTAATTAATAAATAATTATCGGGTAATTGGGGCAATTGCACCACAAAACCTGTGACTTTTACCGGTTGTCCTGTGTAAGCATCAGGTTCAGGGTAAGCATTCAAAGTTCTTACCCATTCAATTAAACTTTTTTCCTCCGGTTTAACGGTAGTACCAAAGGATTGAGTTTGCACGCGAGTTAGGGGTAAAGATTCACTAATTCCCCTCTGTAATGCGATTTGACTACTGAGGGGCTGCGGAGCGATAAATAGGCCTAAAAGGGCAGTTATTACTAATAAACCTGAGCCAAAATGTTGGGGAAGAATGGTAATATGCGATCGATTATCGTTACTATCTAAATTAATCTTTTTTTGCCACTGTTTTAATAATGTCCAAAGCTTGACTAATCCTAGGGCAAATAAAGCAATACTGGTGATGAGAACAAGAATAAAATAATTAGGATGGATCAGTAAATTTAATTGTCCAGTTATCCAGTATTTAAATAGTAATGAACCCCAACCGATTAGGGCAATAATATCGATAAATTGGGGGGCGATTATTTTTAGACGTGATGAATTCATGGGAAAAACTATCTAGGGACTGACCTAAAATAAATAACTGTGAGCCAAGGTGAGTAAAAAAGTCATTTGCGCTGCTAAAGCAAAGAGATAAATTAACATTCTCGGTTTAAAAATAGACAACATTAAACCAATCCCTTTCAGGTCAATCATTGGACCAAACACTAGAAAAGCCAGCAGGGAACTACTGGTAAAACTAGAGGCAAAGGAGAGAGCAAAAAAAGAATCAACTGTGGAACAAATCGAAACAATTACCGCTAACAGCATCATTGCCAAGATCGAAGTAATCGGATCCTGACCCAAATTAAGAATAAATTCCCGGGGAACAAACACCTGTAAACCGGCCGCTATAGCACTTCCTAAGATTAACACTCCTCCTAATTCGCGTAATTCCATCACCACGTTTTCCAGAAAAGTTAACCAGCGCCTTTTCATCGGGATAGCTTGCACTGCCGGTAGGACAGCAGTAGCGGCAAAACTTTCGTCTAAGCGCAAAGTTTGCCCGGAATTACCGATCAGAAAAGACCCGGATTGTAGTAGTAGTGGGATAGATTCTTTTTCCGGTGTTTGCGGTTGCCAATTGAGACTTTTTGCCAAAGAGGTTTGGAGGAGTGGTCGCGGATCTTTTTGGATACTAAAGATAATCCCGATAACCGTAGCGATGAACAAAGAAAAGATAACTCGATAGAAAACAATTTCCGGTTGATCGCGAAAAGCTACCCAGGTAGACCAGATAACAATCGGGTTGATTGTCGGCGCTGCTAAGAGAAAACTAACCGCTACTGCATTCGGCATTCCTTGCACAAGTAAACGTCGCGCCACCGGCACATTGCCACACTCGCAGACGGGGAACAAAAACCCAATACATCCCCCCACAAATGCTCCTAAAACAGCATTTCGAGGCATCAAGGCAACTAGGCGACGTTCATCGACAAATATTAAAAGAATACTAGAGAGAATCACCCCTAGCAGTAAGAAAGGCATCGCTTCCACCAACAGGCTCAGGAATAGGGTAAAGGCATTTTGTAGTTGACTCATCTATCCTCGCCTTGGCAATTAGAGGTTTAAGGGTAAAGACTTAGGAACCCTAGAAAAAGGTTCATCTATCAGTTATCAGTGACCAGTTATCAGTGACCAGTTATCCGTTACAGCCTTTCTCGTCAAGATGAAGTATAACCCAATTTGGTATTGACGACCTACTCCCCAAAAGGAAAGCTTCGTACCTCATCATTAAGATAACTGTTAGAGCAGATTTGAGTTTTCAGTCCACTGTTTACTGTTTACTGACCACTGAACTAGAGGACTCGGTTAAGCTTGCCGCTTTGATAACCTTCTAGATCGAGGGTGACATAGATAAAGCCTAATTTTTGCAGATCAGCGACTAATTCGCTTAAATTTGTCCGATTAATAAAGTCGGGGATTTCTGCTGCCGGTAATTCAATCCGTGCCGTATCGCCGCTCGATCGCACCCGTAATTGACGATAACCTAATTTTCGCAGATAAATCTCTGCCCGCCCGACTCTTTGCAATTTCTCCAAGCTAATTTCCTCCCCGTAGGGAAAACGGGAACTTAAACAGGGTTGCGCCGGTTTATCCCACCAAGGTAAATTTAAGTAACGGGATAGTTGACGAACTTCGCTTTTTGTGATAGCAATTTCCGCCAAAGGTGAACGAGCGCCCCGTTCCCTAGCTGCTTGAATCCCGGGACGATAATCCCTTAAATCATCAGCATTAACGCCATCGATGACGTAGGAATAACCACGAGCGAGAGCAAGGGGTTTAAGGGTGTCGTGTAGCTCACTTTTGCAGAAATAACAGCGATTAACGGGATTACTGGTGTAATTAGGGTTATTCATTTCCTCGGTTTCCACCAATTCATGCCGAATACCGATATAATCGGCCTGAGCGATCGCTTCTTCCAATTCTTCCGGCAGTAGGGAAGGGGAAACCGCCGTAATTGCCAATGCTTGACTCCCTAGCAAATCATAGGCCACTTTGGCCACTAGGGTACTATCCACGCCCCCAGAATAGGCAATCAGAGCCTTTTCACTGGTTTGTAAGAGGTTTTGTAATTGTCCGAGTTTATCAAGTAATTGACTGTCCATGGCGGCGATTTTGGCAACTGGTTTAGGGAGACCGTTTTTTATTATATGCCGTGCCGTAATTAATCAGGGCTACCGCTCGATTTATACTGCCATAATTTTGTCAATAATTGGGCTGTCTTTGGCAATTTTTACTAGAAAATAATCTCGCTATTCTAAGGATAGGCGTTTAAAATGGGTATTAGCTTATTGCTGATCCCAATTATTTTAGTAAGTATTTAGTCATAAACTTCACTTCTATGACCTACTCTAATAATTATCCTACTCTCTCGATCAAATTCATAAATAATCCGATCATCTCCTAATCTTAATTTATAAAACCCTGACCATTCTCTCGTAAGAGGAAGGGGGGTTATCTGTTCAAAGTTGATGGCTAACCATTCAATTTTATTAAGAATCTCAGTCTGATAAAATCGGTGATCAAATCTAAATCAGTTATCGACTCTGGTTCAAAAGTAACAGAATAGCTCATTTAAGGTTCTATCCCATATATTTTATCCACCTCAGCTGCGGGAATAGTCGCTCTTCCTTGTAATCTTTTTTGTTGGATTTATAATAACTTTTCTTTAGCGGAAAAAACAGTTATAATTCTTTGACTGGCAGTAGGAGTTAGTATCCATAGTCTGGGAATATTTTCTGATAATAAGGGTTGTTGATGACGGTGAGCTTCTCTTTGTAATTGTTCCCGCACAGTAAACAGTTTAGATAAACAGGCAATAATGCCCTCAATCGTGACCGGATTGCGATAGGGTTCCAATAGACAAGGGGTTTGAGCTAATCAGCCCAATAAACCTAATTCTGGCGGTATTTCTGGGGAAGTCGGTCGAAAATAGACATCGATTTCTTGAGTTTCTGCCGTCACATCAAGGCTGGTTTTCACGTCACCGGAAGAAGCGAGAAAAGTTTCGAGGTAATCTTTCACTAAATTTATCCCAAAAAAAGCAAGTCAAGACCTAAGTTATTAAATCAGTGATGATGATTATTTTATCATCTTCAAAGCCTATTTATTAGTTCAGCCAATTAATTAAGTCAGCTTGAGTCTCAAAGTCTAGTAATGCTTCTCCTAAGTCTTCTAATTGTTCAACGGCTAGTTTTTGGATAGTTTCAGTAATATGCGGGGGCAGTTCACCAAAACGTCGGTTAAGCAAGCGTAGCACTAGGTTGGCTTCTCCTTGTTGAATCCCTTCGATTCTACCTTTTTGAATCGCTGCTTCTCTATCTTGTTCGTATAAAGGGGCTAAACGCATAATAAATTTCCTCTCCTCCTGGGTTCTTTTGGGTAAGGCTTGCAGGTTCCTACTCAAATTGTATAATAATTTTAAGGAAGCTGATTTAAAGGGATGACTAGGAGACAACGCCTCTAATTCATCAATCGCTCTGGTTCTGGTTCCTCCTCTACCTAATAATCTTAACCAAAGGGTTTCAGGGGTTTCAGGTAATTGATGCAGGACAATAATGGCTGTGGTTAATGCTGGAGGTAAAAAATGAATTCCTTCTCCCCAATCTGGATTATTGAGAGCGGAAAAAGCAGTTATAATCCTCTGACTGGCCGTAGGAGTTAGTATCCATAGTCTAGGAATCTTTTCTGCTAATAAGGGTTGTTGATGACGGTGAGCTTCTCTTTGTAATTGTTCCCGCACAGTAAACAGTTTAGATAAACAGGCAATAATGCCATCAATCGTGACCGGATTGCGATAGGGTTCCAATAGACAAGGGGTTTGAGCTAATTTGCCCAATAGGCCTAATTCGGGCGGTATTTCTGGGGAAGTCGGTCGAAAATACACATCGATTTCTTGAGTTTCTGCCGTCACGTCAAGGCTAGTTTTCACGTCACCAGAAGAAGATAGAAAGGTTTCGAGGTAGTCTTTCACTAAATTTATCCCAAAGAAAGCGAGTCAAGGCTGAAGTGATTCAATCAATGATGATGGTTATTTTATCATCTTCAAAGCCTATTTATTAGTTCAGCCAATTAATTAAGTCAGCTTGAGTCTCAAAGTCTAGTAATGCTTCTCCTAAGTCTTCTAATTTTTCTACTGAGAGTTTTTGAATAGTTTCGGTGATATGCGGGGGCAATTCACCAAAACGTCGCTTTAGTTGACGTAGCACTAACTTGGATGCTTCTTTTTGAAGTCCGATAGCTTCTCCTTGTTGAATCCCTTCGATTCTACCTTTTTGAAGTCCGATAGCTTCTCCTTGTTGAATAGCTTTTTCTCTATCTTGTTCGTATAAAGGGGCTAAACGCATGATAAATTTTCTCTCCTCCTGGGTTCTTTTGGGTAAGGCTTGCAAGTTCCTACTCAAATTGTATAATAATTTTAAGGAAGCTGATTTAAAGGGATGACTAGGAGACAAGGCCTCTAATTCATCAATCGCTCTGCTTCTGGTTCCTCCTCTACCTAATAATCTTAACCAAAGGGTTTCAGGGGTTTCAGGTAATTGATGCAGGACAATAATGGCTGTGGTTAATGCTGGAGGTAAAAAATAAATTCCTTCTCCCCAATCTGGATGATTGAGAGCGGAAAAAGCAGTTATAATCCTCTGACTGGCCGTAGGAGTTAGTATCCATAGTCTAGGGATATTTTCTGCTAATAAGGGTTGTTGATTGCGGTGAGCTTCTCTTTGTAATTGTTCCCGCACAGTAAACAGTTTAGATAAACAGGCAATAATGCCATCAATCGTGACCGGATTGCGATAGGGTTCTAATAGACAAGGGGTTTGAGCTAATCGGCCCAATAAGCCTAATTCGGGCGGTATTTTGGAGGAAGTCGGTCGAAAATACACATCAATTTCTTGAGTTTCTGCCGTCACATCAAGGCTGGTTTTCACGTCACCGGAAGAAGCAAGAAAAGTTTCGAGGTAATCTTTACTAAATTTGTCCCAAAGAAAGCGAGTCAAGGCTGAAGTGATTCAATCGATGATCAGGGTTATTTTATCATTTTAAAAGCCTGATTAGGAAAATTGGCAGCATTGCAGCTTTAGTTACAGATTTTTCCTAGTTTTTGCGCTAGAACTGAAAGGTTAATCAGCAAAAAACGCGCTCGACGAATGAAACCGCAAATCATCGTCTGTGGATTAGGTCGCACCGGTTATAAAATCTTTTGTTTACTCAAACAACAATCTGCGGCAGTAGTAGCGATTAGCGATCGCCAAATGGTCTGTGAATACCAGTCTGATATTATTATCGGCGATCCCTGCTCTCCTAAAACTCTCCTGCAAGCTGGCCTTCCGGATGCAGAAACCCTAGTTTTGGCCATCGATAACGACGCACTCAATCTGGAAATTCTCACCCGCGCAAGGATAATTAACCCGAAAATTCGGATAGTTAACCGACTATTTAACGAAACTTTAGGAGAAAGACTCGATCAAACCCTCCCTGCTCACGTTAGCATGAGCGTTGCTTCCCTAGCGGCTCCAATCTTTTCCTTTGCTGCCCTTGGTAATAAAGCTATCGGTCAATTACAGCTATTCGATCGCCTTTGGCCAATTCAAGAGATAATTATCGAGGAAAATCATCCTTGGTGGGGATTACCCCTCTACGAACTTTGGGACGATCCGGCCCGAATGTTAATCTATTATCTCCCAGCCCACGACGAAATTGATCTGGTTTCAGCAGTTCTTTTAGGCAAAAAACTCCAAACTGGCGATCATCTCATTATCGGCAATAAACCGACAATTAAGGCAAAACAGCGTTTTAAACTGCAAAAGTGGCTGAGAAATCTACTCAATCTCCGTCCCTATCAGCACTATATCCAACCGGTAATTCTTGTCACCCTTTCCCTCCTGGGGATGATTTCCCTTGCTACCATTACCTATCTCAGCGTTAATCAAAAAATTTCCCTCGTCGATTCCCTCTATTTCTCTGTCGGGATGATTACCGGCGCCGGAGGTAACGAAAAAGTCGCCGAATCTACCCCCGATAGTATCAAAATTTTTACTGTGGTCATGATGATTGTCGGTGCCGGGGTTATCGGTATCTGTTATGCTCTCCTCAACGATTTTATTCTCGGTAGTCGCTTTAAGCAGTTTTGGGATGCTACCCGCATTCCCGTCCGCAATCATCACATTATCTGTGGTTTAGGAGGTATCGGCACCCGCATTGTGCGACAATTGCACGACCAAGGCTGTGAAGTGGTGGTGATCGAATCGGACCCCAATAATCGATTTTTGCATTCCGTGCGCTCCTGGGGAATCCCCGTTATCATCGAGGATGCGCGTCTAGTGGCTACCCTAGAAACCGCTAATATTAACAACGCCGAATCTTTGATCGTGGTTACTTACGAGGATATGATTAATGTGGAGATTGCCCTCACTGCTAAAGCGATCGCTCCTAAAATTAATCTAGTTTTACGCTGCTCTCAGGAACAATTCGGGCGATCGATTCAAGAGGTTTTTGATTTTGATACGGTATTATGTCCCCGGGATCTGGCTACCTATTCCTTCGCTGCGGCCGCTTTGGGCGGTAGAATTCTCGGTAATGGCATGACCGATGATCTCCTCTGGGTTGCTTTGGCTACATTAATCACACCTAATCATCCTTTTATGGGGCAAATTATCAAGGAAGCGGCGATGAATGCCGATTTTGTGCCACTTTACCTAGAAAAACAGGGTCAAACTATCCACGGTTGGCAATTACTAGAAATTACTCTCGATCAAGGTGATATTCTTTATCTAACTATGCCGGCTATGCGTTTACAACAGGTTTGGCAAAATACTTCCCTAACTATTCCCCAATCTTTCCCCGATTTAAAATGATTTCTGGTCTTAATTATCTGAGCAAAGCTAGTTATCGCTGTATCTTGAGTTTAGGCAGTGCCGGCAGTATTTTAAGTCTCGCTAGTGCCAGCAGCATTTTAAGTCTGGTTAGTATCGGCAGTATGCTCAGTATTGGCAGTGTCGGCAGTATTCTCAGTATTGGCAGTGTTGGCAGTATTCTAAGTGTCGGCAGTGTCGGCAGTATATTTGGCATCTTTCAATATCATTCTCTGCCTAACTATCCAGAGTAGTTCTAATGAACTACTAATCGCCGCTTCTTTGTCGATGGCGGTTTTATAAGTTTAAACTGTGGGGCGATCGCTTTTTATGCAAACAAAATAGAAAGGGTATTAATCGGATTAAGCGATTTATGAAACTGCGGCAAAACTAACACGACGATAAATTTCTAGCAAGGGAAGTTCAACGTTTAAACTCTCCAGAGGGATTATTTGACTAAGTTGATCGTAGGTTTGTAGTTGCCAGCGATCGCTCTGTGCGAGTCTAAAATATTGCTCAATGTAGGGTTCAGTTTGACTAACGAGCAGATATTCACAAAAACTTGGCAGGGAACGATATTTTCTAAATTTATCACCTCGATCATAGGCTTCCGTGGCGGGGGAAAGCACCTCTACAATAAATAAAGGATTAAGAATTTCGTCTTTGCGATCGCCGTTAAATTCCGGTTCATGGTTAACGATCATGAGATCGGTATAGGTTCCACAATTATATTCAGGAATCCACAGCCGCAGATCGCTGTTATACAGGCGAAAATCCCTATCTCTTAATAAAAATCCCAAAAAAACCGAGATATTGATCGCGATTGCGCTGTGGGTTGCGGTTCCTCCAGGCATAAGAATCATTTCTCCATGGCAATATTCATAACGTTCCTGAGAAGTTTCAGCGATCGCCCGATATGCTTCCAAAGTGACAGGGGTTTTGGTGACTGTCGCAATAGTTGGTTTTTCTTGAGCGATAATCATGTTTGTCTTTCTCCGATATTCTATTAATTAATTTTATGGTTATTTTTTAGGGATTGTGGGGAAGCGATCGCTTTTTATCAAAATAGAATTAGAATGGCGATCGCAGTTTTTCTGAGGTGAGAGAGAAAAATTTTTTAAGAGCAAACTATCGTTAATTTGATTGTATGTACTATAATTGAGTCGTTAAATTTAAACAAAATACTATACTGTCCTCATCGAGGTTATTGTTTATGAAATCAGAGTATGATCTCGCTAATATGAAAAGTCGTCCTAATCCTTTTGCTCAACAACTCAAGCGGCAGGTCACTTTACCTTTAAGGATTGATGTCATTGATTTCTTTGAAAAAAAAGCAAAAGAAAAAGGAATTTCTTATCAGGAATTAATTGATTTATATCTTCAGGATTGTGTGACAAACGACCGAGAACTCACTTTTTAGCGATCGCTTTTTATGAAAACAAAATAGAAAAAGCGATCGCCTTGTGAGCATCAGTTAATAAAACAATAAAATTCGGGGTCAGGTATTCAGGTTTGCTAATTGTTCCTGAATATTAGCTTCAGTAGAGAGTTTTTCGGATTTTTCCCATAGAGCGTTAAAGATACTTTTATCTGTCTCGACAACTCTTGTTTGATAGGAAATATAACCTGATTCTGTTTGACCATTCATAGTTCTTCTCGCTGTAAAAGAATTTCTTGGAACAGATAAGTTTTCGCTAATCAATAGGTTGGTATCATCCCAACGATAGCCTTCAACATCTTTGGCTTTTTCCTGACAAATCAAAGCAACTTCTATGCCAGAGTTAAGTTGTTCCTGAATCACCTGTAAATGCTTTGGATTCCGAGCTTCAGGAAGAATAAAGACTCGTTGAATAGAAATCTTCCTTTCGATTAGTTCTTTGTTAACTTCCCAGAATTTTTGACCGGGAGGATTATCCCACCAGATGGAATCTGTCATGGAGTGAACAGCCAAGATTCGAGATTGACTTTGAGGATCAATGTGTTTGAGTAGTTGACCAACCTTTTCTAAACGAGATTCGCCGCTAATTTCAATGTTAATTTCAGGCATAATTGTGTTAGCCAAAATTGTGCCATCAAGGAGGGTTAGATTATTTTCATCTAATTTAACATCGGTCAAGTTAGCTCCCGTTAAATTAGCTTTGCTCAAATCGGCATGACTTAAATCGGCTCCCGTTAAATTAGCTTTGCTCAAATTAGCATGACTTAAATCGGCTCCTGTTAAATCAGCATCAGTTAAATTAAACCCCGAAAGATTAGCCTGACTGAAGTTACATCCCATCAATTTTGCATCGGAAAGATTGCCTGGGGTATCCATTAAATTGACTTGGCTGAAATTCAGTCCATGAAAATCTCGTCGGCCAATTTTGTGCAAATATGTCAATTCTTTTGTGCTATGAATATCGGGGTGATATTCCTTGGGTGCATAAACGGCAATCATCGCTTTGACGTAGGCGAAAAAATAAGCCTTGAGAATATTTTCATGGGTGTGGATGGTAATAACTTCTTTACCATCATACTCGACCATCACCTTGACAGTTACGTCTCCTTGTTGACCTTCTTTTAAGTTGGCCAAATAGACAGATTTAAGGTGATGTTTAATTTTAACTAAATGAGCTAGAGCCTCATTAAAAGCAGTAAAAAGTGCATCTACTGAACCTTTTTTAAAGGCCGATTCAGTGTAACGCTCTTGGGTTTTTGTATTACATAGAATAACTGTCGCAGCAGTTAAATTGTTGTTAGCACAAAGAATTTCAAAGTTCTCAATTTTCCAGCCTTGAAAAAGCAAAAGATTATCTTCAAAGAATAAGTTGTGTTGAGGCTCGTTTTCTAAAAGCTGATTGAGTTTTACTTTTTCATTTTCCATGGCAGCTTTACCGAGATTTTTGAGAGTTCTTTCGATAGAAGCTGGCGAGGTATCTTCCCCTAAAGACTGTAAGAATAGGGAAGGGGAACCCACAAAAGGATATCCACTGGCAATGAATTCTCGATCTCTGATGGTGATAATACCTGCTACGCTATACTTTCTGGCAATCTCAACTTGAATTGCCGTTTTTAAGTTAACGTTAGGATATTTTTCTAGGTCAATTTCTTTCAAGTCAACTTGACCGACGTTAATCTTACTCAGAAGTTCAATGATCGAACGATTGGCATATTCTTGAGATTTAAGATTTTTGATATTATGCCAAATTTTGATTAATCCTATTTCGCCAATGTAAGGATTAATTTTCCCCTCTAAAACAAGTCCCATAACCCTAGTAGCTTCCCTGTTAAGAGTCGTCTTATTTCGTAATAAAAACTCTTCAATCAGAGCAGCGTCAATTAAGACTTTTGGAGCTTGAGAATTGTTGTCTTTTAATTGGAATACTTCTAAGTTACCCAGAAAAAAATCAATATTTATACTAGGATGATTAGTCACTTTATGCAAACTAAGCTTGATTTCGTACTGCACAAAATCATCAGATTCGTTTTCGAGATTATTTCTCAAATCCCAAAGTTTTTTAATCACTTGAGGCTCAGGATATTCCCCTAATTTCCTTATGATTTCAGCACGGATATCGCTATCCTGTTCATTGTCTAGTTGAGCTAACAAATCATTAATAATGTCAGCACGGGGAGTGACCGATGTTGGTATCTCGCACAATAACTCTGTGTTTTCCATTTTTAAATCAATCTCCTTGATTGGTGGTCTTCTCATCCGCACTAATTTTGTCTGACAGTAAAAGACTGCTCTGTTTGAGAATTTTCAGCGTAGCGTGTTGGCAAAACTTCCACTGATTCATCGTCATTAATGTCAACAAAATAGCCCTTTTTAAAGAGAATCCTTCTTAGGGAAGTAATTCCCAGACGACCACTTTCATCTAAATCAAGGGAAGGTTTAAGATTGTCTCCTATATATCTGTTGAAATCTCCGTTTAGATTTTTGCCGCTGCTATGATTGAACATTTCAGCCAAATCATCAGCGGAATAAAGCCCTGTAGCCGCCAGATAGAACATAATTTTGTACTTTTGAGATAGGGGTTCGATTTCTGCCAACAAAGCTTCTAGCTTGGGTATATCCAAACCACAGTTTCTTGCCTGCTTTTGGGCATCACACAGTGATGGGGGCATTGACGAGAGCGTCTTCATGGCTGTATTACAGTTTCTTGCCTGCCTTTCGGCATCGGATAGGTTTTGGGGCATTTCGGATAGGTTTTGGGGCATTGACGAGAGCGTCTTCATGGCTGTATTTTCGAGCTAGTTAGCATATTTTGAAATGGAGCACCGACAATTATTGGTTGAATTCTCTTTTGTCTCATGTAATCCTAGTAGCAACATAACTTTCCAGTTGTTGTTGTAATCCACTTTGAAAAAGTATCGGTAACTACAAATACAGCTATGTTGATTACCTTAAGATCGAGGATCCCCCTAACCGAACGAGAATCCCCCTAACCGAACGAGATAGAGTGATAGGACAAAAAAGCTGGATCGAGTGTTGGCGCACTGCCCAGCTTGAATTAAGTAAACGATCTACCTACCGATGGAGATATAGTGAGGGCAAAAAAGCTGGATCGAGTGTTGGCGCACTGCCCAGCTTGAATTCGGTAAACGTTCTACCTATCGCTTCCCGCCTTGATTATCTCCACCCTGACGTTTTGCTAGTTCGTTGATGGTGTAGATAAAAACGTAGTCATAGGGATGAATCTTCCCGACAGCTACGCCGTAAGCAAGGGAGCTTAGGAGCATGACAGTGAGTAAGTTCTTCATATTGATTGACCTCCTGGCTTCTTAAGTCCACACTAAGGTTTTTAAGTCTCCTGGTGGGCTGTTGAGAGGGCTAATCCCGATGATGCGAAGCTAGGAGAGGGCCAGTACCCTTGCGGGTGCTGGCTCTTTACTCATCATTATCATCCCCCCATAGTGGCCCATGAGGGCAGATTGAGTCAAGCTAATAATGTTAGGGATTCCTGACACGAGGAGCAAAACACTACTAGGCAAAAACAAATCCATATTGCTGAAATGGAGAGAAATGTTATGTCGAAGGCAACTGTTAATCAAGCAATTATCAACTGTGTATATGTAAACCGCACAGAAAAAACGGCTATTCTCAAAATTGACTTTATGGGACAATGGCGGGAGCGAGTCGTTGAGGTGGGCGAAGAGTTTTGTTTTAACGCTCCTGAAGGGGGACACTTAGATATTTTTACCTATGAGATGGCTGCGATGATTCTGGAGCATAGAATTCCTTGCCGAGAATTGGCGATATAAGGAAAGGATCGTCTGATTAAGGTCTTGCCAAAATTATTATTTCTTATTAGCTTAAAAATGTTAGGATCTATAGAAATAGAGTAACAAAAACAAACTTGGCCATGAAAGCACTTAGCCACAAAACAGAAGATTTGAGTATAGCCGATGTCTCATCCTATTACCCCGATCAATGGGTGGTCGTAGAGATCACTGGTCGCGACAAATATGGCTGGCCAGAGAAAGGTAAGGTTATTGGGTATTCAGACGATAAAAGTAAGCTGATACAAGAGACTAAACATTTGAAGGGAGACTTATATTTGTTTTATACAGGTCTTGTTGACGGAAGTAAAGTTGCTTAAAGTTGATAATGAGTCTTGGCTATCAACGCTACAGCTTTTATCCTTGCTCCATCATCCTTACTCTACATGGCCGTCATTGTCGTTGAACATACATTTGAGGGAGACCACAATCTTGAGAGATTGTCTATGTGGGTGATTCCAGTCACTGTTGAGTTTAACGACAACCAAAGAACGGTTAATGTCCTACTCGATACGGGGTCACAGGTGACTGTCTTTCATCCAGATTTATTAGACTTTCTAGATTTACCGACATCTCAATCATCTGTTCGGGGAAGTGGTGCAACGGGTAGTTCTCGGTATAGGACTGCTAGGCTTGATAGACTGGAAATAGGTTCTATTTTGTTTAGTGAAACAGAAGTTTTTTTTGGCTCTATTCCAGGAGTATCCTCAAAATACTATATTGATGGGATGTTAGGAGGGGACATTCTCAAAGAATTAAAGGTAATCATTGATTATCCTCAAAAAACTCTTAAACTAGAAAAGCTATTTATTTCGCTTTAACGTGGTTTCCTCTATTATTCATCAAGATTTAGGAAAGATTAAGTGTCTGATAATCTCCAGCCAACTCAAAAACTAAAAATTGTTTCCTTAGAACCTAAAATCGTTTTTGTACAACGAGATGATCTGAGTCGAAATACTGAAAAATCTGGCGAAAGTGAAGATGAGTCCGTGATTTTAGCTCCACTCTTCATCGATCCTGAGCAGGCAATTGATGACTTAAGCCAGTTGATTGATAAAGTTCATGATGAGTTTAATAATGCTTGCAAAAAACGGAATCTCGAATGGGAGGCTGAATTAGAGTTAGGAATGGAGTTTGGAGTCAAATTTACAGCAAAACTTAAAATATCACCGAAAAAAGAATGAACCGCAATTGTGCCTTTGTAGATAACGCCCACCTGTGGGCAATGCCCACCATCTGTTATTATGAGGGGTAGATAGGGTCTTCCTAGAAACTAATCAGGGATTCAAAATACGTTCGCGGTGGTAGGGTTGCTTAAAAATGTTAGAATCCATACAAAAAACACAATCTCCTTTAGCTTTGGCCCCTCCGTTGGCAGCTGCCATTAAACGAGGCGAAGAAGCGAAGAAGCGGTTCCTATCTAAGCAAGGCGGAACCTTAACCAGCGCCGAGATTTGTAGTGTTTTAGCCTGTAGTTCTTTGGAATTAGAAACTATGAGGCTCAATCATCGGGTCTTAGGTTTATCTGTCAACGAGGAATTAGTTTATCCCGCTTGGCAATTTATTGATGGCAAAGTTTTGTCAGGTTTAGACCAAGTGTTAGCCGTTTTAAAAGAAGATGGTGCTTGGACACAAATGCTCTTTCTGCTTACGGGTGATATTCGTTTAGACGGAGCAACCCCGCTAGAAAAACTCCAAAAGGGAGAAATCGATCCAGTGGTTTGGGCCGCTAAGTGCTACGGGAGTCATAGCGCAGCGTAATGGGTTTGCCTCCTTCTGTTTGTGGGTTAGTACGTTTGAGAATTAGTTCACCAATTTTATAAAAAATAATATCTCCTGCAAGAATCAAAAATCTTCAGTAGCAGACAAAAGATAAGAGATAAGGGACTTGCGTAGGAATAATATCCCAGCCAGAAAATCGCTCTGTAGAAGAACCAGACCAGCCAGATGGCACATTATCAAAGCGCAAGTCCCTAACACCTCGAAGGCTCTCCCCCTACTTAGGGTGATCAGCAAACCTGATCGATCGGAGGGCGCAAGCATTGCGCCCCTACAGTAACGGATTTTGTCCACAATGTAGGGGCGAACTGCGTTCGCCCAAAAGGTACATTATCAAAGCGCAAGTCCCTAACTATCCTATTCATAAAACCTAAGATTATGTCGAATTTATCCGGGGTTTTAGATATTTTCACCCGATAGCGGCTCGATAACTTACTTTTGCAGGAGATGACTGATCCTCTTGCCCTATTTTGGTAAAATCAACTATAATGGGGAGAAGTTAATCTTTGCCAAGCTTGAGCAGACTTAAACTAATCCCTCAGTGAGCAAGCAATTGAATCCTATGCTTAAAATTGCCCTTTTTGGAACCAGTGCCGATCCTCCTACTGCCGGTCATCAAGCCATACTAAAATGGTTATCGGAACAGTACGATATTGTTGCGGTTTGGGCTGCCGATAATCCCTTTAAAAATCATCAAACCAGTCTCGAACATCGTCTGAGGATGTTAAATTTGCTCATCCGGGATATTCAACCCTCAAGGGATAATATACAACTGCGACGAGAATTAAGCGATCGACGTAGCTTAATTAGTGTGGAAAAAGCGCAAGCAATTTGGGGAGAACAGGAGGAATATACCCTAGTCATTGGTTCCGATTTAGCCGGACAAATTAGGCACTGGTATCGTAGCCAAGAATTACTAGAAAAAGTCAAAATTCTTGTGATTCCTCGTCCAGGATATCCTATTAACCAAGATGATATTGAACAACTGCAAACATTGGGGGGTGATTGTCTAATTGCCGATGTATTTGCTCCGGCTGTATCCTCAACAGATTATCGAGAAAAAGGCGATAAACAGGCTGTTCCTGCACCGATTAAAGATTATATCGAAGGTCAAAAACTTTACGCATGAAATCGCCAAATACCCTAGCTAATAAATCTCTAGCTGATTTTAAAGTCGGAGTTGATAACGTGATCTTTTCCGTTGATACCCAATTAAACCGGCTGCTAGTGCTTCTGATTAAACGACGGGAAGAACCTTTTAGTAATTACTGGAGTTTACCCGGGACTTTAGTGAGAAATGGGGAATCACTGGAAACGGCAGCCTATCGAATTTTAGCCGAGAAAATTAGCGTCAATAATCTCTATCTGGAACAGTTATATACTTTTGGCAGTCCAGAGGGAGATTCCCCGGCAGCGGCCGAGAGTTTTGGGAAACGTTATCTATCGGTGAGTTACTTCGCTTTAGTGCGGTTTGAAGAAGCAAAGTTAATCACTGAACGGGATTATAATATCACTTGGTATATGATTGATAAAGTGCCAGATTTAGCCTTTAATCACGGTCAAATTTTGGAATATGGCTGGCGAAGATTACGCAATAAAGTAGAATATAGTCCCGTCGCTTTTGAGGTTTTACCAGAATTATTTACTTTAAATGATCTTTATCAATTTTATGAGACAATTTTAGGTAAAAATTTTAGTGATTATTCTAACTTCAGAAATCGGCTATTGAAATTAGGATTTCTCAAGGATATGGGTTTAAAAGTCTCTCGTGGTGCCGGTCGTCCTGCTAGTTTATATCGCTTTGATGAAAAAGCTTTTGCTCCCTTTAAAGAGCAACCGTTAGTTTTTGTTTAAATAGGAAAAAATATGAGAATTGCTATCGCTCAATTAAATCCCATTGTTGGAGATATCGAAGGAAATGCCCAAAGAATTTTAGAGGCTGCTCAAACGGCATTTAATCAGGGAGCAGAATTACTTTTAACTCCGGAATTATCCCTCTGTGGTTATCCTCCCAGAGACTTGTTATTAAATCTGGGTTTTGTGGAGAAAATGTCTCGACAATTGCAATTATTGTCCCAACAATTACCAGAAAAGTTAGCCGTCTTAGTCGGTTTTGTCGAAAAAAATCCCTCGGCAACGGTCAGAGGAGAAAAGCCGTTATTTAATAGCATAGCTTTGCTAAAAAGTCAAGAGATTAAACAAATTTTTACTAAACGTTTATTGCCTACCTACGATGTTTTTGATGAGGATCGTTACTTTGCTTCTGGGAAAGAAAGTCAATATTTTCAACTAACAGAAAATAATGTAAAAATCGGTGTAACTATCTGTGAAGATGTTTGGAATGATGAACAATTTTGGGGTCAGCGTCAATACGCGGTTAATCCCATCGCCGATTTAGCTAATTTGGGAGTGGATTTAATCGTTAATCTTTCCGCTTCTCCCTACAGTGTCGGTAAGCAAAAATTGCGAGAATCTTTATTATCCCATAGTGCCACTAGATATAATTTACCGATAGTTTATGTCAATCAAGTGGGAGGAAATGATGATTTAATTTTTGATGGTGACAGCGTGGCTTTTAACCGACAAGGAGAAGTGATTTATCGCGCTCAGGCATTTACTTCTAGCCTAGAGTTGATCGAGTTTAATCAAGATTTGTTACCTGCGGTTATTCATCCTTTACCTGTCGATGAAGATGAGGAAATTTATCGAGCCTTAGTCTTAGGAGTACGAGATTATGTGCAGAAATGCGGTTTTAAACGGGTAATTTTCGGCTTGAGTGGTGGCATTGATTCCAGTTTAGTTGCCGCTATTGCCAGCGACGCATTGGGTAAAGAAAATGTTCTCGCTGTGATGATGCCTTCTCCCTATAGTTCCGACCATTCCATTAGCGATGCAGTGGCTTTAGTTAATAATTTAGGTATCAAAAGTGAGAAGTTAGCAATTAAAGAAATTATGACCGCTTATGATCAACTTTTAGAGCGGCTTTTCGCTGGTACTGATTTCGGTATTGCTGAAGAAAATCTTCAGTCACGCATTCGCGGTAATTTATTAATGGCTCTCTCTAATAAATTCGGTCATTTACTATTATCCACTGGCAATAAATCAGAAATGGCGGTGGGATATTGCACCCTTTACGGTGATATGAATGGTGGTTTAGCAGTGATTGCTGATGTGCCGAAAACGAGGGTTTATTCCCTCTGTCGCTGGTTAAATCGGCACGGGGAAATTATTCCCCTTAATGTGATTAATAAAGCTCCTAGTGCTGAATTAAAACCCAATCAGAAGGATCAAGATTCTTTACCTCCCTACGAGATTTTAGATGCTATTTTAGCACTATTAATCGATCGCCATCAATCCGCCGAACAAATTATCGCCGCCGGCTTTGAGCCTGAAATTGTGCAGAAAGTGATTAAATTGGTTAAAAATGCCGAATTTAAGCGCAAACAAGCCCCCCCGGGCCTAAAAATTAGCGATCGCGCTTTTGGCACTGGTTGGCGAATGCCTATCGCTAGTCGCTGGGGTTAGGGGGGTTTTTCAGTTATCAGTTATCAGTTATCAGTTATCAGTTATTAGTTATTAGTTATTAGTTATTAGTTATTAGTTAAGTATCTAAGCAAAATTAATTACACATTTCGATAAAGCTTTTGCCTTTTGCCTCCTGCCTTTTGCCTATCCTAACCAATAAATTAATTTTGCACAACTACTTATAAGATGTGAGTTATCAGTTATCATTGATTAGTGATTGGTCACTGATTACTGATTACTGTTTACTGATTACTGTTCACTGAAAGGGGTATTCGTGAGAGAGGAAGGGTAAAGGGATTAATTCTCCTGTTGCCTCGCCGATTTGTACTTTTAAACCCTCTCCTCCCGCTTTTGTTTTCACATAACCCAAGCCAAAATCCTCCAGCACACTGGTGAGTAAACCGACTTTTTGCGCTTCTAAAATAATCGGGGTATTGCTGGGGACGGGTTGGCTGAGTTTTATGCCCCAAAGTCTTTGTTTTACGCCTTTATAGGTGTTGAGACGGGCGATAGTTTCTTGACCAATATAACAGCCCTTATCAAAGACGATCGCTCGCCATAAACCGGCCTCTAAAGGGTTATAGTCTTCGGTTAATTCTCGATCGACTGCCGGTCGGCCCTGATGGATTCTCAGGTATTCCCACACCTGCTCATCTGCGGGAGTAACGCCATTTTTAATTAAATTTTCCCAGAGGGGACCGGCTTCGGCGGCGGCAACGATTAAAGTATATCCGGGTAGGTCTAAGCCGGTGCCGACGGCCACTCTCAGGGGGGGTTCGGAAAGGAGATAATGACTATGCTGCACCCCCGTTAAAATCTGCTCTGGAATGGCGATTTTTTGCAGGTATTGCCCGCTTTTAGCACCGATTAGGGTGAAAATGGCAAAATTATCGGTTAAGTCGCTAATTTCCACTTTATCGAAGGGGAAAATATAGCGATCGATCAATTCCAGTAAAAATTGACGACGTTGGGGAGAAACGAGGATGAGGAGGGAATCATCGCCGGCGTAAACTGTGACAAAATCGAGGGTACGACCGGTAGAGTTAAGGAAAATTGTCTCACAACCCTGACCCGGTTTCAGGCGATCGATCGCGTTACTGGTTTGATTGTGGAGAAAACGCAGTCGGTCCTGGCCTTTTAATTCTAATAAACCCCAATCGGAGCGATCGATTAAAATTGTTTGGGATGCTAAACTTTGGGGATCATTGCTGTAATCTTTGAGAAAATTAGCGGCATACTCTGCCTTGATCGTTTCTAAATCTGCTTTCATTGGGGTAAATTAGCGAATAATTGCTTAATAATGCGCTCGGTTTTCGTTTCCAAACTCTGCCAATCCAGTTCACCGGTGGGATCGAGGAGGCTGGTATCGATGGTGACGCTCTCTCCCTCATCGGTGGGATAATCGAGAAAACAGACTTGAAAACAAAGTTCCCAAATATTTACAGTAACGGAGCGATCGAGATAAGTCAAACAGAGCAGATAACTGGGATAGGGATCTTGAATTTCTGTATAAGTTCCTTTCCAGAGGGAATTTTCTAACTGTTTACGCAGATTATCCAGCACCCGAATAAATGCCGGCTGCATTAATAATTGTGCCTGTTCCCAAGCGATAATATCTTTAAATTTTGGATTCATCTTATCAGTTATCAGTTATCAGTTATCAGTTTACTGTTTACTGATAACTGATAACTGATTTAGGCTGTTACTAGGGTTGCTTCCTTAGCTGCCATCATTTTCATTAGGTCTAACATCCGGCAGGAGTAACCCCATTCGTTATCGTACCAAGAGACGACCTTAAAGAAATTGGCATTAAGTTGAATGCCAGCTTTAGCATCAAAGATACTGGAACGGGGGTCAGTGATAAAGTCACTCGATACCACTTCCTCATCGGTATAACCGAGGATACCTTTCATCGGTCCTTCGCTGGCGGCTTTCATAGCGGCGCAGATTTCCTCGTAACTGGTGGCTTTTTCGGTTTTAAAGGTTAAATCCACCGCCGAAACGTTGGGAGTTGGTACACGGAAGGCCATACCGGTTAATTTGCCTTTTAGGGAAGGAATAACTAGGGTTACTGCTTTGGCTGCTCCCGTGGAGGAGGGGATAATATTTTGACCAGCGCCGCGACCACCGCGCCAATCTTTTTTCGATGGACCATCCACGGTGGGTTGAGTGGCGGTCATCGAGTGTACCGTGGTCATTAATCCTTCCGCTAGTCCGAAGTTATCGTTAATAACTTTGGTGATCGGGGCTAAACAATTGGTGGTACAACTAGCGTTAGAGACGATCAGATCCTTAGCGGGATCGTACTCATTGTCGTTAACGCCCAGTACAATAGTACGAATCTTGTCGGGATCTTTGGTGGGTGCGGAGATAACTACCCGTTTGGCCCCGGCTTCTAGGTGTTTTCCTGCTCCTTCGGCGGTGGTAAATAAACCGGTGGACTCGACCACATAATCGGCCCCGGTTGCACCCCAGGGTAGTTGAGCGGGGTCTTTAATCGAGTAACAGGGGATAAACTTACCATCCACGACGATGCCATCTTCTTTCGCTTCTACCGTACCCTGAAAACGTCCGTGGGTGGAGTCGTATTTGAGCAGATAGGCAATATTATCGGGGGGGACGAGATCATTGATACCAACAAACTCGAAATCAGGATTTTGGATACCCGCCCTAAAAACGAGGCGACCGATACGACCAAATCCGTTGATAGCGACTCTTACTTTTGTCATGAAAAAAACTCCTTTGCAGCTGCGATAAGCTTAGGCACGATCAAGAAACAATAATTTGAGAATTGATTGGCCTCTAGAGAATCACTATATATGCTAATCAGCTTTTGTTGCTCGCTAGATGAAGTATAGAAAGATTTTAAGTTTCAGTGCTTCAAAAGCTATCCTAGTAGTCCTCACCACTGGCATCGAGAAGGCCTAATTAGGCTCTTCCCGACAAACTAGGGTGTAACCCTATAGTATTTTGGGAAAAGCTGACATTAAAAAATAATTAAAATTTTTCTGAGAATTATTGTTACCTAAGTTAAGAAGATATTAATTTTCCTTTAAAAGCGATTTAAAAACGCCGCCCGACTGACATAAATTCCCCTGGCCGGATTGGCAAAATATAGCTTATTTTAATAGTTTTTTACGCTCCGAAAGGTTAGACTCTTGATTACAGTTTGAAAACTGACCGAGGGTTAACCCTCTCGATAATCTGGAGAAATTGTCTATCAACTCTCTTAATCTCATCCTTCATAGATATCGGAGAAATATTCATGGTATCCGCACCAGAAAGACCCTTAACAGAGCAAAATCCCCTTTCTCAAGACGAACTCTATAAAACCCATGCCTATTGGCGCGCTTGTAACTATTTAGCTGTAGGTATGATTTATCTGCGCGATAATCCCCTGCTCAAAGAACATCTTAAACCCGAACACGTTAAGTATCGCTTACTTGGTCACTGGGGAGCGAGTCCGGCCTTAAGTTTTACCTACGTTCACCTCAACCGTTTAATCAAAAAATACGACCTCGATATGATTTTTATGGCCGGTCCCGGCCATGGGGCGCCGGGGGTACTCGGTCCGGTTTATCTAGAAGGAACCTATTCGGAAATTTACCCCGATAAAAGTGAAGACGAGGAAGGATTACAAAAATTCTTTAAACAATTTTCTTTTCCCGGTCACATCGGTAGTCACGTCACCCCCGAAACCCCCGGTTCTATCCATGAGGGCGGCGAACTGGGTTATAGTGTTTCCCATGCCTACGGTTCTGTTTTTGACAATCCCGACCTAATTACGGCCGTGGTGGTGGGTGATGGGGAAGCAGAAACCGGCCCCCTTGCCACCGCATGGCACTCGAATAAATTCCTTAACCCGATTCGCGATGGTGCGGTACTGCCAATTTTAAACTTAAACGGTTATAAAATCGCTAATCCCACCATTCTCTCCCGTATTTCGACCCACGAGTTAGAAAGTCTCTTTGTCGGTTACGGTTACACTCCCTACATCGTCGAATGTAAGGAGGATGAAGACCTCATGCACTGCCATCAAAAAATGGCCGCTACCCTAGAACACTGTATCAATCAGATTCGCTCCTATCAACAGGAAGCTCGCAGCACAGGAGTGGCTAAACGTTACCCCTGGCCGATGATTATCCTCCGGTCTCCCAAGGGTTGGACGGGTCCGAAAAAGGTTGATGGTCATAAAGTAGAAGGATTCTGGCGCGCTCACCAAGTCCCCATGGGTGCCATGCACGAAAACCCGGACCACTTGAGAAAATTAGAGGAGTGGATGAAAAGCTATAACCCGGAGGAATTATTTGACTATGCCACGGGTCAATTTAAGCCGGAATTTAAAGAACTCGCTCCTATTGGTCATCGTCGCATGAGTGCTAATCCGCACGCTAATGGCGGATTGCTGCGTAAAGACCTAAAAATGCCCGATTTTCGTCAATATGCCGTAGATGTCACCCACCCGGGCCAAGTGGAAGCGGAAAACACGGGAGTGATGGGGGTATTTTTGCGGGATGTAATGCGAAATAATATGACTAATTTTCGCGTTTTTGGTCCCGATGAAACTGCTTCTAATCGTTTAGCGGCTCTCTATGAAGTGACTAAAAAAGCTTGGTTAGCTGATACCTATCCGGAGGATTTAGATGGTAGCCAATTATCTGCCGATGGTCGGGTGATGGAGATGCTGAGTGAACATACTTTAGTCGGTTGGTTAGAGGGTTATTTATTATCCGGTCGTCACGGTTTATTTCACTCCTACGAGGCTTTTGCCCACGTTATCGATTCCATGTTCAACCAACACGCTAAATGGCTCGATATCTGCAAAAATCATGTGCCTTGGCGTGCTTCTGTTTCCTCTTGGAATCTGTTATTATCCTCGGTGGTTTGGCGGCAGGATCACAATGGTTTTAGTCACCAAGACCCCGGTTTTATCGATTTAGTAACCAATAAAAGTGCCGACGTGGTGCGGGTTTATCTTCCCCCCGATGGGAATTGTTTATTAAGTGTGACTAATCACTGCCTCAAGAGCAAGGATTACACTAATATTATCGTTGCTGATAAACAGAAACACCTGCAATACTTGACCATTGAAGAAGCAATTAAACACTGCACTAAAGGTATCGGTATTTGGGATTGGGCAAGTAACGATGATGACGGAACAAATCCCGATGAACCAGATGTAATTATGGCTTGCTGTGGGGATATTATCACTAAAGAATCTTTAGCGGCCACGGCAATTCTGCGGGAGGAATTCCCTTACTTAAAAGTTCGCTTTATCAATGTGGTTGATCTGTTTAAATTACAGTCGGAAAGTGAACACCCTCATGGTTTATCGGAACGGGATTTTGATAGTTTATTTACCACTGATAAGCCAATTATCTTTAATTTCCACGGTTATCCTTGGCTGATTCATAAACTTACCTACCGTCGCAGTAATCAGGAACGTATTCATGTGCGCGGTTACAAGGAAGAAGGGAATATTAATACTCCCCTAGAATTAGCGATTCGTAACCAAGTTGATCGTTTTCATCTAGTAATTGATGTGATTGATCGCGTGCCAAAATTAGGTTCTGCTGCCGGTCATGTGAAAGAACGAATGAAAAATGCCATTATCGATAATCTCGATTATGCTTTTACCAATGGCATCGATAAGGACGAGATTACTAACTGGAAATGGCCCTATTAATTAGGCTAGAAAGTGGTTTAGGTGATGATAATTTATTAGTTTATCGATAAATTTCATCTTCCTATTCCACCTAAATAAAATATTATTTGAGTTTAATTATGGTGCAATTAATAGAGTTTGTATATAGCGGTTTTCACAGAAGTGAGTCCCGATTGAAACACTGAAATGCCTATCTATCAAGGGATTTACCATAGCAATTCAGTTTGAGATGTCAATACGGAGAATGAGTAAGTCTAACTCATACCAATTCTCCAAAATCTGACTAAAAAAATTTTCATCCCCCCAGCATCTCCATCCCTGTTAAAAAAAAGGGAAAAAGGGGGACTTAAATTCGATGATTTGATCTGTAATTTCTCTGGGCAAAAATTGCTATTAACTACCTGGAGGGGGAATTACAGGAATTTCGATACCGTCCGGCGCTAAGGGGGGAGGTGTGGGGGTTAGTTCTGGCTGATAAACAGGTTCAGGCGTACTAACTAAGGGGAGATTGTCCACCACGGGAAGACGGGGAGTAATGGGTTGCGAAAACATTGCTTGAATTGCCGCTTTTCTGGTTTCTGGAGGTTCCAAAGCTTGCTGCCAGAGACTTTCATAAAAGAAGAAAATCACCCCTAAACCCCGTTGACGAGCAGCCAATACCTTTTCTTCAATCAAGGGTAGGGCAATCGGTCGATTGCGTAAACCGGTTAAAACCCCCACACCTGTGGGGATAGTTTGCTGGGTTTCTTGAATTTCGGGACGCTCTAATTGTTTGAGAAAACTGGGCAGATCGGGACGATAAACCTGTACGATTAACTCATCGACTAATCCTTGCCGCACCCAAGCGAGCCAATCCTGTAAATGACCATTATAGGCGAATTCGTAGGGATTAGGGGCGATCGAAAGCAGTATATTCGGTTTAATTGCCTCAATTGATTCTTTGAGATTAGCCAGAAAAGCGGTGATTTTATCGGCCCGCCATTTTGTCCATTCGGGATCCCGGGGGTTAGCCGGAGGTGTTTTTTCCGTTTCCTGTTGATAAAGGGCGATAGTATAGGGATCATAGCCGAATTCATTCGGTAAACTCAGATGATCGTCGAATTGGATGCCGTTAATATCGTATTGTCCCACCACTTCCAAGACTAACTCCCGCAGAAAATTCTGCACCTCGGGACGGAAAGGATTCAACCACACCACCTCACCGGCTGCCCCCACCCAAGTGGTCCCCCCGTCGCGTTTTTGAGTTAACCAGTTCTGATGTTTTAAGGCTAATTCTGAGGTGGGAGGGGCCATAAATCCGAATTCAAACCAAGGAATGACCAATAATCCCCTGCCACGGGTTTGTTCCACCAATTCTGCCAAGATATCTTGTCCCTGCGCTCCCGTAGGCACAAAAGGCTGTATTCCTTCCCGTTTCGCGATCGCGCTAGGATAGAGAGCATAACCGGAATTCCAGACCACGGGATAGATAGCATTAAAATTAAGATTAACTAATTGCTCGATCGCCTGTTGTCGTTTATCCCTGTCCATCAGCATCGCAGTATCGTTGGTGGTAATCCAAACACCGCGAATATCGGTATCCCGACTTTGAGAGAAAGCGGTAGAAAAATAGCCTAAGAATACGACTATCAGAAAAGATGCTAAGAATAGTAGTATAGGGAACTTTTTAAGAATTTGCCGCCAAACGTTAGTCGGAATTAGAAAAGTCATTTCTTTAGGGTGAAGATTAACGGTTTTAACTGGTTATAATAACAGCTTTGCTCAACTCTTTGAGGCTAGATTGACCCAAAATATATATTTACCTATTTCTTCACTCGCGACAATTGACCTTGAGGATAGAAATAATCAAGACGAATATCGAATTGATCTATGGCCACTAATAACCGATTGGAAGGACGAAAAAGAAATAAGTTGGCCTGGGGAATTTCTAGAACTTCTTTTAACTTATCGGTATCGGGGTTAGTGGTAGTCAGGAAGTATTGTACATCAGCATTAAGACGATAATTAAGGGAAAGCAAATCACCTAAGTTAGTCCAGTCATTACCTTCGTCGCTGATAATAATGGCATTGGGTACAGCATTAATTTTTCTGGCAACTTCGCCATTCCAATAACTAGGAACTTTTGCCCAACTGGTTTCGGAAAGAGCATTATTAAAGTTCGATATTATACTAGCAGTTAACAAAAAAGTCAAGATAATTTTACCTAAAAATTTACCTTGATTAAGCAATTGTGACAAGAAAAAAGCCACAGTTATATAGATAGTGGGAAAGGAGGCAATTAGATAACGGGTGACAGTTGATCTAGTGGTGGTCAAAATTAGATCGGGAATGACTAAAGCTAGGAAAGGTACTAGGGTTGAGGTAATCAGAAAAGTAAAAACTATCGGGTTATTGTAGCGATAAACTCGCTCAAAAGCATAGATAATTAAGATTAAAAAAATCATTCTATATATATAGGTGAAGATGTTATTAAAACCAAAATCGCTATCGCTAAATAGAGAAGTAAAAGTTAAGAGCCATAATTTACCGAACAATCCCCAATCGAGATAGTTAACGGCAGCCCAACTGGTGGAGTTAAAGGCTCTTTGAGAGTTAGTTAAAAAAACCTGTAACCAGGGTATATATAAAATTATCATTGTTAACCCAGATAACAGGAAAAATATCAAGTTATTTTTTCGCTCTGGTTTCATAACAAGATACCAAATTATCAAGGCTGCTTGAGCAAATAAGTTGAGAATAAAAAAGAGATGGGTGTAGAGTCCGAGAGTATTAGATAAGGTGTATAAAGACCAATTAACAAGAGTTCTTTTTTTGAGACATTTTAACAGCATCAATTGACTGATTATCGTTAACAAAACTAAAAGACTATACTGACGGGACATTTGAGCAAATATTATATCAACTGGGGACAGTGCCAATAAAATTACTGCTAAAATTGCCGTTAACTTTGATGTAAATAATTCTAGGGATAGATAGTAAATAAATGGCAGGGAGAGAAGACTAAAAACAATCGCTAAACTGCGGGAAGAAACGGGAGAAAAACCGAATATTTTTTCCCAGTAGCGAGAGATAATAAAGTATAAAGGTGGGTGTTGAGGGTCTTCTTTAGCGAGAGATTGAATCGTATCAAAAACATTGCTTTCGGGTTTCAGTTGTTGAAATTTTCCTAATTCTGTGGTAGATAAAAGACGGTTTTGAAAGATAGTATCAGCGATTTCCTTTGCTTGATAACCAGTGGTTCTAATGGTGGTGTAGGATTCATCATGCCAATAGATTTTTTTATCGATATTTGCGAAACGAAAAACCACACCGAGAGTTAGGATAATTGCCAAAAGTATTAAGAGCCAATTGGGAGTTTTATAATTAATATTTGCTTTCATTTTAATAATTAGAGCGACTTTGTTTAAGATTGAGAAACTTGGTAAATTCTGGTTGAAAAAGTAGCTTAATTGTGCCGGTGGGACCGTTACGGTGTTTAGTAATAATTACTTCGGCCACACCTCGATCGGGACTATCGGGGTTATAATATTCATCTCGGTATAACATCATAATTAAATCCGCATCCTGTTCGATACTATTATGGACGATGATATTATTGGCAATAAAGTTATGCAATTTATCTACTGTTAAATCATACACTTCTGTCTCTCCATCCGCTTGAATTGCCATAACTTCATCCCAATTAAAAGTTAGGTCTGAATTACTCAGAGAGCGAGGTAAAGCGATATAATTACCAATATTTAATTCATCTAATCTTTGCCAACCGTGGACAGTCAAAAACTTATGATTGGCTGTAGCTCTAATCGTGCGACCTAAACGAGTTGTTAATCGAAAAACTGGCTTAAATCCTGTGGAAAAGACCTTAGTTACCAGTGCTTTTTCTAATTTCATTGTTTCCTCATTAAGAGCAAAAACCGTAAAATTAGAGCAATTCACTAACTCACAAATTGGCACTTTAGCACGAGGATCGGCTAACTCAACTAAACTATCACCCGCTAAACATCCCGACTCGCGTAAATCGGACATCATCGGTCTTTTATTATTGCGAGATTCCACAGCGCGACTTAACTGAGAAAGAGCAATTACTGGAGCATGAATTTCTCTGGCTAAACCCTTAAGACTGCGGGTGATTTTAGAAATTTCCTGAACGCGATTATCACCTCCACCTTCCATTAATTGCAGATAATCGATTAAAACTAATCCCATTTGTCCTTTTTTTTCTGCCTGTAAACGCCGCACTTGGGAACGCATTTGAATCACACTTAAATTGGCACTGTCATCGATATATATGGGCAAATTTAATAACTTTTCTAGTCCCCCAAGAACCTTCTCTAAATCATTTTGTCCCAAACGGCCCGATCGAATCCGATTACTTTCGATTTTAGCCTCATTCGATAACAAACGTTGGGCTAATTGTTCCTTAGACATCTCCAAACTAAAGACAGCCACGGGTAAATTCTGTTGAGCGATATTATAGGCAATATTAAGAGCAAAAGAAGTTTTTCCCATGGAAGGCCTACCCGCGATAATAACTAAATCCGAGGGTTGTAAACCACTGGTCATCGCATCGAGATCATAAAATTGAGTTTCGATACCAGGTAGGGTGGTTGTCTCCTGCATCTTCTCAATTTCGTTAAAAGTTTCGATTAAAGTATCCCCCAGAAAAATTAAACCCTCCTGGGGTCGTTTTTGGGTGAGACGAAAAATCTTTTGTTCCGATTCATCGAAAACATTTTCTAATTCTAGCGTCGTATCCCTGGCTAACTCGATAATTTCTCCCCCGGTGGAAATTAACTGACGACGCATATATTTATCCATCACTAATTCAGCATAGCGATCGATGTTGGCAGCCGAGACAGTGCGCTCAATTAATTGTAACAATCGCGGCATTCCCCCGATTTCTTCCAGCAGATGATTATCCTGTAACCAACTGCTAACCGTCATTAAATCCGTCGGTTTTCCCTTCCCTTGTAAAGCAAGCGCCGCACGATAAATATCTTGATGGGTTTTTACATAGAAAGCTTCTGGAATTAAAAAATCACTGATTCTACCTAACGCTTTTGGATCTAGTAAAATACCACCTAAGATAGATTCTTCCGCTTCAATATTTTGGGGGGGGAGGGATTGATCGCTAATCATTGTCAATGCTGACTGTGCTTTATCATTAATTATAGTCATTCACCCTAATTAAATACAAATGTTCAGGTTAATGATAGGATTCAGTATTCAGGAGTCAGGAGATTGTTTTTATTTATTCTCCCCACATCCCCACACCCCACACCCCACACCCCACACCCCACACCCCACACCCCTTTTAAACAGGATTTAGTATGACTTTAATTGACTCCTCGGCGCTCTCCCCGGCCGTCTATTTTATTGGTGCGGGCCCTGGAGATCCAGAATTATTGACGGTAAAAGCCTATAAAATTCTCCAAAAAGCCGATGTTATCGTCTTTGCTGATTCCCTCGTCCCCAAACAGATTCTTGAGGACACTCCTAAAGATGCCGAGTTAATTCCCACCAGTAGCATCACCCTAGAGGAAATTATCCCTTTAATGATCGATCGCGTGCGTCGGGGTTTAGCGGTGGTGCGACTGCAATCGGGGGATTTAAGTCTCTATAGTGCCATCCAAGAACAAATTGAGCTTTTGACAGCAGCAGATATACCCTTTCAGCTAATCCCCGGAATTAGTGCCTTTCAAGGATTAGCGGCCAAATTGGCCCTAGAATTAACGATTCCGGAATTAGTCCAGACAATTATTCTAACCCGGGTGGAAGGAAAAGCCTCTCCCATGCCAGAAAGTGAAGAATTAGCCTCTTTAGCCGCTCATAAAGCCAGTTTATGCCTATATTTAGCCGCCCGTCATGTTGACAAAGCCCAGGAAAAACTCCTAAGATACTATCCGGCAGAGCAACAGGTGGCCGTTTGTTTCCGTCTCGGTTGGCCCGACGAAAAAATCTGGGTTGTCCCCCTGTCAGAGATGGCCAAACTAACCCATCGGGAAAATTTAACTAGAACTACCCTTTATCTCATTAGTCCCGCTTTAAACCAGATTACAGGAACTCGATCGCAACTTTATCACCCGCAACATTCCCATCTTTTCCGTCCTCATCCTTAAGTATTTTCTGGGGAATCTATCGAAAGAAACACTGGGTTTCTACCTAAAGATAGATTTAAAGAGCGGCGATTTTGTTTAAAATCGCAGTGAGAGGTAGGACAATTTTAAAAACGTTTAAAATTCCTCTAACAATCCATGCACAGCTGCCCGATTTGTTCGGGAATTACCCTTCGTCACCTTGTAGCTAGTCGTGCCTACTGGTATTGTCCTCACTGTCGTCAGGAGGTTCCTAACTTCCTTGATTGCTCCAGTCCTGCCAGGGTAGAGCGAGTTAGAGCGGAAAAAACAGTCTAGATTTTTAAGTTGGTAGATGGCAATAAGACCTGTGGGATGTGTTAAAAATTAACACATCCCACTTTACCTATCTATACATCCCGAGGATTGAGATGGATCATTTCCCAAGTCACATAGGTACCGATCGGACTCCAAATCAGGTAGGGTAGGAGTAGGATGCCCGCCCAAGAAGAAACAGGGAAAACCAAGAGCGCCAGAAGACAACCCAAGAAAAAACCCGTACCTCCGATAATCGTTCCCGCTTTGAGACTGCGTAGTTTACAGGTGACGGGAGTATAGGCACTAATAGTCAATTCCACCAACAGATAAAAAGCCATCAAAAACCAGCGATTAGCCGGTTGAGCTTCCCAGACTAAATAAGCAGAAATTGCCCCACAAATATAGATAATTGTCCAGATAAGAGGGATTAATCTTTCAAAGCTTAACCAATCGGGACGACGCAAACGCGCAAACCAACGCACATCGCGAGAATTGAGTAATCCCCCAGCTAACGCTACCAAAAACCCCACGACACCGATAAGCAACCAAGAGGGAATCATGATTTTAAGCTATCCTCCGCTAATTTTGGCTTTGTAACCCGATTCAATGAGAATTTGTAGAATTTTTTGGCGATGATCTCCTTGGATCTCAATGGCATTTTCTTTAACTGTACCACCCGTTCCGCAAGCAGTTTTTAACTGTTTTAATAATTTCGTCAGAGTTTCGGTTTGGCATTGAAAACCTGTAACTATGGTAACGGTTTTTCCCGCACGACCAGAGCGGGAGGTTTGTACTCGCAAATTCTGCTGATTTGGGGGTAATTCAGGGATGGAACGCTCAAAAGCTTGAGAATTGCTTTTATCTCCAAATTCCTGATAGGCAATCCGGTTTTTTTCCTTAGATTTACTCATATAGCAATTATCATACTGGGTTTCGGGGTTTTTCAGTGACCAGTAAACAGTAAACAGTAATCAGTGAACTGAAAACTGGCATCTGATAACTGATAACTGATAACTGATAACTGATAACTGATTCAAAGCTGACTGCTGATAGCTCTTAATTGGTTGGACTGGCAGCGCATTTGATTAAGTTCAGCTGCCGACATTCGATCGAGATGACCTAAAATCATATTAACTCGACCTTGGGATTTTAATTTTTCTCGATGTCGTGCCAAAAAATCCCAGTAAAGAAAGTTAAAAGGACAGGCTAAATCCCCGACTCGTTCATTTTTTTTATACAGACAACCCCGACAATAATCACTCATTTTATCAATATAGTTGGCCGAGGAAGCGTAGGGTTTGGAAGCGAGAATTCCCCCATCGGCAAATTGTCCCATTCCCAGTACATTAGTCTGCATTACCCAATCGTAGGCATCGATAAAAACACTATGAAACCAGTTTTCAATCTCTTGGGGAGAGCAACCAAAAATTAAGGCAAAATTGCTCAAAATCATTAATCTTTGAATATGATGGGCATAACCAGTATTTTCCACCTGTGATAATACTTGTTTGAGGCAATTCATCTCGGTTTGGTTACTATCCCAAAAGAAAGCCGGTAAGGGTTGTTGATGCTCAAACCAATTATGATTAGCGTAATCTTCTCCCAAATAATGATAAATACCCTGCATATATTCCCGCCATCCCAACACCTGACGGATAAATCCTTCGATGCTATTTAGGGCTAAATTATCTTTTTTATAGGCAATTTCTGCCCCTTGAATCACTTCCAACGGCGTTAGTAATCCTAGATTAAGATAGGGAGATAATAGGGAATGCCAGAGGGTTTCTTCTCCCGTTACCATCGCATCTTGGTAGGGTCCAAAGTTGGGCAGACAATTAGTAATAAAATGCTCCAAAACCTGTAAAGCTTGTCTGCGGTTTACTGCCCAGGGAAAAGGTTTGATTTTTCCATATTTAGGAATATCTAAAGCTTCCACATCAGCGATAACCTGAAGGGTAATTTCATCGGGTTCAAACCAAAGAGGAGCAGCAGTTTTTAATCCATCCTTGGGCGGTTTGCGGTTTTGTTTATCAAAGTTCCATTGTCCTCCTATGGGTTGATTATCCTCGATTAAAATCTGCCATTTTTTGCGACTTTCTCGATAGAAATCCTCTAGTAATAGTCTTTTACGAGATTTAGCCCAATTATTAAAATCTGTCCTAGTCCAGAGAAAGTGATTATTATCAATTAGGGTTATAACACAGTCTAAATTGAGATTTTTAATTAATCTAAGAAAAGGCAAATTATTAGGCATCATAATCTGTAATTCTTTAATACCTAATCGTTTAATCCAAGCAGATAAAATCAGCTCAAAATCTTCAGTAACTTCGTAGGTTACAGACCATCCTAAAGTTTTTAATTCTTCGGCAAAATGACGCATCGCCGACCAGATTAAAACTAATTTTTGCTGATGATAGGGTCTTTGTCGAATATGATTGTGGGATTCAATTAAAATAACCGGCGTTTCCTGTGCATAGGCTTGACGATTAGCTAAGGCCGCTTGTCCTGTCCATAATTGATCACCTAAAATCCAAATACCAATGGTCATAATTATTTCATTGCCTCGACTATTCCCCCGTATTTTTTAGCCATAATATCCGCCATTTCCCGAGCAGAAAATTTACTGGCTTTGTCGATGCTGGGGGTAAATGTCCCCATAGGGGTTAAATAATGGGTAAATACCCCGACTTTTTTGCTAATAATCCACATATTTCTTGAAGTCAAAAATCAAAAAGGGGATGGGAAGTGGGGTGTGGGGTGTGGGGTGTTTTCTCAGTGAACTGATAACTGATAACTGATAACTGATAACTGATAACTGATTAGGTTTTTGTCCTGAGACTTTGGGCGCTTAGATAAAGTTTCGTCCATTCTTTGACCAATTGCGTGCGTTTACAGTTTAATTCGCCAGCGATTTCCTCAAGGGTTTTACCCGCTTTTAAGCCATCGATAACGCTTTTACCCGTGGGAGACAGGCCAGCATAGTAACTTTGCCATTGACTGAGAGTTAAGCCAAAATTATGCTCTTTCGGGCTGATTTCTAACCATTCAGCGATTAATTCTGTCCCTTCCTTGAGGGCAAAAACCTTAATCGCATGATAGCCAACTTTTTCCCGGAGACGATAAATCCGTTGGACGGGAATATTCATCGCCAAGGCGATCTCATCTTGGCTTTCGCCTCCTAGATAGAGATTAAACCAAGTCACCGCCTCCGGACTAACATTTTCCTCTAGATACTTGGCAAAACTCTCTTGAACTTTTGCCCGTTGAATTTGCGCTTCTTGACAAGTGCGTTGATCTTCGTAGGTAGCGATCGCATTTTGATCCAGTAAACTTAAGCTAGTTTCCCCCTCATCGCCACTAATTTCATCGGAGAGAATCCGGATCATTTCTTGCTGCGGCACGTTAGTAATACCGCTTCTCGATTGACGACGGAGATAATTAACAAAACGATAGGCTAACAGGGGTTGATTGCGGATCGGACGCAGAGCGTATTCCTCTAGGGTGGCTAACAGCAGCTGATCACGAGTAGCTTGATCGTTGGTACAACGAGCGATCCATGCTAACTGGGATTGCAGATAGCGATCGCTATTTAACATTTCTTGAATAATTTCTTGCAAGACATCGGCCACCGCTTGCCGACGATCGCGACTTAAGGAAACCCAAGTGCGAATTTTTTGCCGGAGAGTGACACAAGCACCGAGACGATCGATCAGGTTACGATAGGCGCGGGTGGGATTAACTTTCAGATAGCGTTGCCGCAAAATTTGCCAAAGATAGACTAATCCCCGTTTAGCGATTTCTAAATCTCTCTCGTCTAAATTTTCCCAACGTTGGCTATCTTCACCGAGTAACCAATTGATAATGGTATCCCGTTGGCGATCGGTTAAGGAATCCTCTGTTTGAGAGAGGCGATCTTGCCATTGTTGCCTTAACTCGTCGATTATTGTCGTCATCGAAAAATTGAGTTCCAAACCCCGTCTTTTTAGGACGGCTTTAGTTTGAATATTAGCGCATTTACACGATATATGCTAAAACCTGAGCCATGGAGAAAGCCGATCGCACCGATTTTACCCAACACCCGACTAGAACGAACTAATCAATTAAGTCTTTTGCCAGATAAGGATTTAGTCGATTTATGCCCCCCGATCAAACCATACCAAGTAACGAAGAGCCACCCTAAAGCAAGCCCTGCAAACCTCGAACTCGGCAATCTAACATCCGAAATGGGATTTCCTCCTTTGGCAACGTTTGGAACTGGATGTGAAGAATAGAATCCTCGGATTAGAGTACAATCATCGCATCGGCTCAAATCGGATCGAGGGAAAGTTCCGATGGTTTGAGTTTCGCCATCATGACAGTCTCTTTCAGCAGCCAACTGGCGAAGTTGCCTGAGAAATGTTCGGCGAGGAATCGGCAAGTGTTATATAAGAAGCGAATTATAGTCATTTCAGATAAGTCTGATACACTCTAGACCAGTTAAACCCTTATGAACTCTGGCATTAATATTCTCAATCTTAATTGAAATGACTATAGAACACAATCTTCGGTGTAAGGACTTGATCGCTTAGGGGGTGATGGAATATTATAAGGATAGGTTTTTTCAGTGAGCCATTCATGCGGATGCGGAGGTTAAGTCCTTAAGTTTGATTACGGTTCGACCGAACGCTCAGTAACGTTCTTCTCGGCGATTTGTGACAAAGGGTATTGTGAACAGTTTCTTGGGTAACTAAGCCATGAAAGCCTTGTCCAGACTCCATTTGAAAAGCTATAGATCACAAGAAACCCAAGAAAGCTAAATTGATTCGCATCTGGCTTAAATATGAAAAAAACACTAAGATTACTGACTATTTTATTCATCTTCATACTGTCGCTAGTTATAACTGCGTACCCTGCTTTTGGACAACTAAAGGAAGGTAATTTAATTTGGACGACGAAAAAAGAAGACATATTTTATATTTTAAGAAGTAATAACACTGAACCATCTATATTTCTTGATATTCCAAAAACATTTAATATTGAGGAGAAATATGAGACAGGAATCAATCTGGTTAGTAGTGGGAAATCTATTTTTTGGCTGGATTATGATTATGAGTTTAAAGAAGGTAATGACAATAACATTTCCATGTATGTTTATAAGATGGACATTGATAGTTCTAAACCATCTGTTGTTGTTGATCTTTCTCAAAAAGCCGGGTCTCAAATAGTACGATGGCTTCCTAGTTCTTTAACGACAGACGGGAAGTTTCTTTTTTGGTTAGGACAAAATTTAGAGGGAAAGCCTTTTATTTATAGATCAGATATCAACGGGGATAATTTTTCCATGCTTTTTGAATTTCCCTATGAATCTACAACATTTAAACCTCAGATAAAACATTTAACAACAGATGGAAAATTTATTTATACACATATTGACGGCAATCTTCGTAATCAATCTGGCGGCTTCGGGAAGCCAACCGAACTTCTATTAAAAATAGAAATAAGCAATCCCGTTTTATTAGCCATTGATGCACTGTCGATTTTACGAAACTGGACAGGTGAAGGAGTTTTGTCCATTAATAATTATGAGGATACTTTATTAACAGATGGTAAGTTTTTATACTTTACTATTGGTTTACTTAATCCTAATTATGGCGACGGAATTGTTCGTTCTGATTTTGATGGACAAAATCCATCAATGATTGCTGAGCCTAAATATGGGACTGGTGTAACCAGTATGACTAATAATAAGAATTCACTTTTTTGGGTATTGCGATATTCTAAATTTTTCCAAATTAATCAATCAGCTTTTGATGGCTCATCAAAGTCTGTTTTAATTGAGGTTCCTGTTGAGGATAGTCTCTCTCATCATAGAAGTTATAACATACCATCAAGTATTGCTTTTGTATCGAATAATTATCTAAGCTCACAACTAATAATGGGAGTCGTCATTTTCTTGATAAGTTTGGCAATAATCTTAGGTTTATTATGGATTTTCTCAAAAAACCTATCAAACTCTGACATAAAACAGGAGGCTGAATCAGAAGCTTAAAGCAATCTAATTCGTTATCTGTTAACAATTTTTTTTCTAATTGAATAATCCAGAATCATTTGTAAAAGAGACTATGAAAGACGTATTTATTTGTCATACCAGTGAAGACAAACTCCTGATTGTGGAACCTTTAGTTTCAGGCTTAGAAAAAGCTGACATTACTTTTTGGTATGATCGGGCTGAAATTAAATGGGGAGATAGTATTACAGCCAAAGTAAATGAGGGTTTAAGAATCTCTCGTTTTGTGATCGTTGTCTTGAGCGAAGCTTTTCTAAACAAAAATTTTCCTAAGCGAGAGCTTTTTGCCGTCCTCAATCAGGAAATTTATTCCGACCAAACTAAGGTACTTCCCTTATTTTCAGATAATAAACAAAAACAAAAGGTATTAGAAAGTTTACCGTTACTCAATGATAAACTATACCAAACTTGGAACGGCAATGCAGATACAATTATTGAAGCTCTTTTACCTCACTTGTCAGAAAAAACAACGCTTAAATTTAAAGATCAAAAAAGCGTAAATGATTTTTTAAACAGAGATAAGTTGATTTCTGATAAAGGGGTTAGCTATAGCAAACTTCGCCAACTCCTAGAAGCACAAAGTTGGCTAGAAGCTGATCAGGAAACGATCAGGCTTCTTTATAAAGCTACCGATAAACCAGAATTTACATCAACCTCTCATTTTTCTGTTGTAAAAATTCCCAATGAGGCCTTATCATCAACTGAACTTAAAAGAATATCTGATAATGACTTAATTATTCTTGATAATCTTTGGAAAAAGTATAGCCACAACAAATTTGGTTTGTCCACTCAAGCTCGTATCTATGAACAAGAAGGGGAAGATTACTATGCTTTTGCGAATCGTGTCGGATGGCGAAAAAATGGACGGTGGTTAGGTTACAATGATCTGACTTGGCATTTGGACGCTCCAATCGGTCATTTACCTTGGCTACAGGGGAAAAAAGCATATCCCACAGAAAAGCAAATGAGAGACTTCCATTTTAGTGCTTGGACATTGAATTTAGGTGACAAACATTTTGCCGAAGATACTTTTATTTCAGTTCTCCAGCAAAAAGTAATCAGTATTCCTTTATTACAATTTTAAATTATGTCTCAAAAAATACCTAATTACCTTCGAGCGATCGCCAAATCTCTTGCTTCCGTAGTAGGCCCATTTGGAGTTCCTGTTGAGTTTGTCTTGAGTCTTTATGATGATCAAATAGAGAACTCCCGTGAGGCCAAACTAGATGCAATGATTGCCGAAGGTCAAAGCCTTACTCGTAAGTCTCTTGATGCTATCTTTGAGACAAAAACTGAAATAAAAGAATTACGAGAACAATTTATTTTAGGAATACAATTTTGTTTTACTATTCTTATGCAAAATCAAGAATTATTGCAAAATTCTGAAAATTTTGAAGATAAGTTTTCACTTTTACTTGATCGACAAAAGGAAAAACTTGAGGAAGCTGGTTTTTTGACCAAAGATGTTTTGGTAAAGGAATTGTCAGAACTTTACGGAGCAGATAGCGAACTATTTAAAGCAACTGTTGGGTCAGCAGGGTTTCCTTTAGCAACAATTCCTCAAAATCAAGCACCCAAAGTTATTGTCTTTCAATTTATTAATCGTTGTTATACTTTGAAACTTAACGATCAGTTTAAAATATTTAAAGCACTACATAAAGAAAATCCAAATAGTAAAGTTTTGCAATTGGTGAGTGCTTTGCTACAAGAAAAATCCTCAAACCAAATATAGCAGTTAAACATTTAATTTATGAATACTCCTTTTGAATCTTATTTAGGCTCTCTCAAAAATCAAATTATTAGAGATTTAATTTCTCTCTATGAATCTAACCCTTCTCTTTTTATTGCTATCATTTGGGAAGGGGGATTTTCTACAGCAAATTTGAGGAATGAACAAACTTTACGGATTATCATTCAAGACTTTATTTGTCAATGTAATTCTCTTAATATTCTGCAATTACGACAAGTATTCACCAAATTATGTGAAGAAAATCCAGGCTGTGAATCACTAAGAAAAGCGAGGAATTCACTTTATCAAAACTTTGATTACGTCAATAGCAACGAAGATTGCATCACTAAATACTTAGTAAAAGTCAAACCAAAACTTATCAGTCAAGGTTGCTCATCCATTTACAATGATATTATCTATGATGGCAAAGTTTTTAAACAAGTAGCTAAGGCAGCTAGTTTTAAAACATCAATTGGTGGTCTGCCAATGAGAGGAGAAGCTTTTTTTATCTTTTCCTATTTTTCTTCTGTTAATGATAACTCATTAAGAGAGTTTGCAACGAATTGTTTCAATTACGCCAAAAAAAACTCTAACTTTTCTAGTATTTTACAAACTGTTTTTAACTTGAAGATACCTACAAATATTTGTTTTTCTATCTCTATGACAAACTTCATAGATGAGAAAACAAAACAACAAATTACAGAGACAAATCCCTTTGAAGAAACGGTAGATCTTCTATGGTATATTGTACCAATTGTTTACACTCTTAATGAAAAGCAAGTTTATTTTTACGAAGAAGTGTTAGAGTCTAAACCTTGGGAGTTTTTCAGAGGTGAAATAGTATGGAAAGAACTCAGGAAAATTATCAAACAAACTTTAAGTGACTGAGATAAACAGTTAAACCATAATCAGGTAGAGAACTGGAGTTTCACTGGCACGATGGCCTCCAGTAAACTTATTGAGAACTTGATAACGTTTTATTATAAAATTCGGCCTTAACATTATCATTAAATTCAGGACTTTCTAGATAAGAACTAACTTCAATTACCCCAACTTTATTAATACTTTGTGGAACGTTTTCAAAAGTAATAATAACCTCAATAGGAGTATCTTTAATCAAAATATTGTCGGCTTGATAAGTGCCAGAATTACTGCCAAAATCCACTTTGGTTGCAATTAGTTCTTTGCCATCCTCAATGATTCGACTTCTATTGTTAGAATTATAATTTCCGTGTATATAGAGCTTGTTTTTATCTTGTGTACTTGTCACCAAAAGAGAACACTTAATATTTTGAAGTGTTGAAGAAATTGCTGATCTTTGGCATTCTTTGAACTGAAAAATTAAAGATTGGACTTTAACAATCTTATCCGTATTAAAAGAAGACGGCTCTGACACAGTTTCATTATCAGGTGCGAATGAAGCCGAGGGACTGGGTACATTTGAACCTTTTAAAGATTGATTTTCATCTTCAAGCTCTTTTATTTTTCTTTGCAAATCTTTGTTTTCCGACTCAAGTGTATTTAATTTTTCTGATAACTGAACTAAATCGGAATTGCTAGATTGCTGAAAAAAACTGGAAATCCATTCCTTAAATTTATAGCCGCCAAAAGCAGATAAGGGAATAGTTAAAACTAATAAAACAGAAGCAAATATTAGGTAATTTTTTCTTTGTTGTTTTTTAAATTCTTTATTCACTTGTCTGCGAACCTCCTCAATGTCATTATCCATTAACAAGTCAGATAATCCTAGTTCTTGAAGACTCTCTTTAACAGCATCAAGAGTGATAACCTCTTGATTATACTGTTTTCTATAGGAAAGTCGTTCAATCAATTTTTTAAACTCATCATCACTTAAACCATCCTTCAAAACCATAAGTTTTACCCTAAATTGTAATAAAAATAAATGTCTGTCATTATTCTGTATAACACTTTCTACGGTAACGATATGGGTCAACTTTCTGTATATCCATCTATTTTAGTGCAATCGCAAGAAAAATTTCCCCATATCATACCCAAAAGCGTGTTAGCCATAGCACATTGCCAAAAACCTTGTTTAACTAAATTCCTGACAATAGGCTGAAATAACACGAGTTTTCTGGTGTTATAACAACTATTCGTCAATCTGACCGCACCTCTTGACAAAAATTTACAATTATTCGACCCTTAGCGATCGCTATCGGGAGATAGAATGTGCGTGGTGCGTTACCCAAAATCGATCGGTGGAGCAGTAGGACTTGCATTAGACCTCGACCTAATATTATCTCAAGACCAAAAGTCTTTCTAGTTAAGGAATCTACCCGAATAAAAATTATTTTAATTGCCTCATATTTTTTCAGTGAAATTGAATTAGCAACGATAGATATACATTTCAGCTATCGAACTACTTAATTAGTATATAGGCTAAAAGCAAGCTGTGACTGGGTTATAATTTTTGAAGATGTCTATTAGGGAACGCACCCTACGGCGATGGCAATCTATAGTTTACATGTTTTCAAGGAGTGGAAGATAGCAGCCCTCGTTAGCTCCGGTAGCGGGCCTATCCATCTTTCCCTCACCGAGCGCGAGCGCTCCGGATTGCCGCTTGTCCACAGACGTTCTATGGTATTGAGGTCAGTACAGGGTATGTTCAGTAATTTATCTCGCGGGCAAAGGGCAGACCACGTCGGATCTTTTCTGGCTCGATTCGATTCGTAGCAGCTCGATTCTAATCCCACGGACTGGGCAATTACCTTTTGAGTTTCGTCAAGAGCTGGATAATGATAATCGTTTAAGATTTTTTCACTCCTCTCTCTCGTCAGAGATCCCGTCTCGATGTTAGTTACAGTTACAACGTACGCTTCCTTCAGCAGGTCGCGCAGGCGGGTGTAGTCCACCCCTCGTTCGGATTGCAAATCGTTGGATTGCAAATCGTTCGTCACTCGATTTTTCGCTGTATCCAGCAACCTCAACCCGCTGGTCTGATTTTGGAGTCCACAGGAAGCAAGAATTGCACTGCTAAAACCGACTGCGATCCATCTTAGAAATGCCTGCCGCAAAACCTTGAGCGCGTGGGGCAGTTGTTTTGGTTTATATGGAATCACGAGAGTCTCCTTAATGCGTAAATGTTCAGGGGTTTACGAGAGAATATCTGTACAACACTCTCCAGAGTAACGATATAGCACTTTTCACGTTACTGAGGTATCGACAAGTTTTGCCAACAAAGGGTTTAAGACCCTTGCCCATACCTTATTCTGATGAAAACTGCTATATGTAGAAACTTTCGGTATATCACCCCATTAACTAAATTTATGACAGTAAGCTGAAATAACGGAACTCTTCTAAAAGACTAGCTAAGATTTCTAGTTCTGACCGCACTTCTCCACAAAAATTTACAATTATTCGACGCAATTAATGGACTGTCTATAGAGCTATCGACTCGTTAGAAGTTTCTCCGGCGGGTTGGGGAGTGGAAAACCCCGTCAGGGATAGAAGCTGTCGTTTAGCGGTTTCCCGTTCGAGACGGTAACGGTTCAACTGAATCTCTAACTGTTCTCGTTGGGCGATTCTTGTTAGATAGGTTTCGGTGGATGAACCGCCCAGACGGTAATCTATCTCGGTAATCCTGGTCAAGAGGTCATGATTGGACAGTTGGGCTGATATCGCCCGTTCTCGATCGCCGGCGGTTTCGTAGGCGATCAGGAGGGTAAGATATTTTCTCACAGGGCGATCGCATTCTTTCCTAGGGTGTGTTCCCTGAAAACATGACAATTTCAAGGTTAACCAATATTTGGGAACGCACCACCCCTACCATTTATAATTCGGGAACATTTTCCTGTTCATAATTTTCTATTAATATTCCCAAAATTTCCATTAAAGAAGCAAGAGAATGATTTTCATTTTCTCCTATTTCATCTATCAAATTATCTAACATAATTACTAATTGTTCATATTCTGATTCGCTACGGGGTATAAAGAGTATTGGCTTTAAGTTTGTCCAGGCTTGCCGTGTTTTCTCTATATCTATCGTCGGCATTTTTTTACTCCTTCCATTTGTTTTTGTCGTATTCAGAATGAGTTAAAACTTCTCGAATATAAATTTTTTGTCGATTGTAATGAATCGCTGCTATTAGTCTAATCTTATTTCCACCTTGGAACCCCCTAAGCTACATCTACATACTCACAGATCGACAATGATTCAGGAACAGTTAATCCATCTTCTTTTAAGCCTTCCAAATGAAAAATTATTGCCTCAGCAATTAATTGTTTAACTTCTTCTAATGTTTCTGCAACCGCAACACAACCGGGAAGATCGGGAACATAAGCACCGTAGCTATTTTCTCCTTTTTCAATAACAACTGCATATCGCATTATATTTTGTCCTCCTCAATTTGAGCTTGTCGCCATATATTTTTAAGAGTCCCAATAGGAACATCAACGCTGGATTTCGACCAACAAAGCAAAGATTTGAGCTATCACCACTACAATAAAATCACTACTCACCCGCAGCAGATAAAGCCATAAATCCCGAAAATATTGCCCTTAATTAGCCTTAACTTTCTGCCCGATTGTATCGGCAGTGGTAGTAGAAACCATGGCCGCCATAACTTGTTCCGGGGAAACCGTAAAAGGCAAACGATGAATGTCCGAATTAGGCTGACAGGCAATTGCGGCTGCGTGGCGCAATTGGGCAAGGGAAACATCTCTTAATCCTAAATCCTCTAGGGATTTCGGTAAACCAATTTGTTCATAAAACTGGATTAGTTGCCCCCGGGCCGATACTGCTAATTGATTACCCAAAACTATTTCCTCTAGACGCAATTGGGCGAGAATGCCGTAGGCGACTTTTTCCCCGTGCAGGGCATGATGGCAAGCGGGAATATGGGTTAAACCATTATGAATTGCATGGGCGGCCACGGTACGACAATTAGCACCCCCTAAACCACCAATTACTCCGGCTAATAAAACGGTGGCATCTACTACCTGTTTCCAGTCCTCCCCGCCGATATTTTCCAGAGCTGCCGGGGATTTTTGGAAAAGGATATCCCGCAAAACCCGGGCCTGTTGGACAGCGGCAATGATCAGGGTTTCTGTGGAATGACCGCTACTGACGGAGGCCTCGTACCATTTAGCGATCGCATCGCCAATACCGGCGATTAAGGTTCTTTTCGGGGCAGTTTGGATAATACCGTAATCGAGAATTAATAAATCCGGACAACGGGCTAGGGACAGATCGTAAAGAAACGCCCCTGCGTCAGAATAGACGTTAGATAGGGCTGTCCAAGCGGCACAGGTGGCGGCGGAGGTGGGAATTGTGGCGATCGGCAAATGGCACTGATGGGCGAGTAATTTGGCCGTATCGAGGGCTTTGCCGCCACCCACACCGATGATAAAATCTGCCTCATGACTCTTGACAGATGCCTTTAAATATGCTAGGGAATTTTCCGAACAATCGGGGGCGTAACTGTGATAGCTAGGAGTGAGATTTTTCAGGGGAGATGACAAAAAAGCTAAATTGCGATCGCCGCCCACCACCAGGGGACGTTTACCCAAATCCGCTAACTTGCCGGTGGATTCTTCTAGGGCATTGTCACCCCGAATCACTTGTGCGGGGGCGATTAACAGGGGCAAAACAGCGACAGCATTGGACATTTTTTGACAACCTCAAGGATTATTGGCTAATTTTAGCGAAACTTTCGGGAAAAAGCTGTAGTTCAGGAGTATTATCCCCCGGGGCGGAGAAGGATTTTTTAATCTGTCCCAGGTACAAAGGAGAAGATAAACCGGGCTGAGGATGAACGAGAGTGCGAGCGCTAATGATAAATTGATTATTACCGCCAGCACCGGCGCGACCGGAGGAAAACAAGTCACTAGCGGCTTGTTTTAGGGTTGCTTCCACCTGCTCGGGAGTAACAGTATTGGGCAGGGAGATAACAGCTTGATTAGCTCCGTTATCATAGACAAGGGAGAATCTCACCGCTCCCGGAATTTCTGTGCGGGTAAACAGTCCCAACCCAAGACCGAAAATTCCCACCGTCAACACAGCCATAAAGCTAGTGACACCGACGAGACGAAAGCGGATTCCCCAACCGACGAGAAAAGCGATAATCGTGAGTACCAAAAAAACCAGCGTGGCAATACCAGACCATTGGATGTATTTGGCGAAGTTCAGGGGAATGTCCATATTTTCTATAATACTAATTCTATGAAAACGGTTAGCATAAACCATTGTACCTATCCTGTTGTCGAAACTTTCCATTCTGTGCAGGGCGAAGGCTTTTGGACGGGAAGCAATGCTTTTTTCCTCCGTTTGGGAGGTTGCGATGTCTATTGTCCTTGGTGCGACCAAAAAGAGTCTTGGAATGCCCACCGTTATCCCCAAAAATCCCTGGGGGAATTGGTTGAGATGGCAAAAGGGGCTAACCCCGCTATGGTGGTGATTACCGGGGGTGAACCTTTGATGCACAATCTTGATCCTTTAACCAGGGAATTAAAAAATCAGGGTTTACGGGTACATTTAGAAACTTCTGGCGCTCATCCTTTTACTGGGGTTTTCGATTGGGTGACTTTTTCTCCTAAAACTTATAAAATGCCCGATCCTAGTATTTATGCACGGGTAAATGAGTTAAAAATTGTCGTGGCTCATCCAGAGGATTTAGACTGGGCAGCTATGCAGGAAAGTAAGTTATCGGAAGGGGTGATTAAATATCTACAACCCGAATGGAATACAGCAGAAAGCAAAGAGTTAGTCTTTAATTATGTTCTTCGGCATCCCCAATGGCGTCTCAGTCTCCAAACCCATAAGTTTTTAGGAGTCCGCTAACTGATAACTGATAACTGATAACTGATAACTCAGGTTAACTAACTATTTTTCGCCTCTAATTTGGTCAAACGACTTTTAAGTTCCTGATTTTCCTGTTTCATTTTTTCTAATTGCTCGCGAATTTCCTGAATTGCTTTGTCGGAACCTAATTTTTTCTGGACTTTTTGTACTGCTTCCTCCGCTACACGACGAACGCGACCATCGGGAGTTCGATCGCTCAAAGCTTGTAAAATAGCGATAGCTTTGGCATTTTCTATCTGTCCTAAAGCGTTACACACTGCCACTTGTGTCAAGAAAAAAGTTTCCTTGGCAATGGTTTCTAAACGTTCCAAAATTACGGTTAATTTGTCGGTGGTTTGTCCGGAAGAAATCGCTCCTAGGGCGCGGATAGCTCCTAATCTCAGGGGTTGAGGCGTGCCTAAAGCCGTGTAGGTCAAAATTGACTCTAAAGCCGCCGGCGAGGTTTTTAACTGGCTTAAACCGCCAATTGCGCCCGCTCTTACTACCTCATTCCACCCCTTTCTTGACTGTAAAATCTGATTGAGCAGGTCAATAATTTCCCCTTCTTGATTTTGCAATTGTCCCACGGCCATGGGGCCTAATCCTCGCGCTGTGGCCGCTTCCACATAATAACTAGCATCTCCAGCTTCTAGTAGGGATTTAAGCGCGTTATAACTATCTAAGGTTTTAATTTCACTTAATCCCTCGACAACTGCCCGACGTACTTGGGCTTTTTCGTCGTTTAAACCTTTAATTAAAGCAGTAACTGCCTGATCTAAACCAAGAGTTGCTAACTGTTTGGCAACCTCCACACGCACCCCCCAAAAAGGCTCATTTTCTAGGGATGTCCCTAAAGCTTCGATCGCTTCTAAACCGCCTTTTTTAGCAATGGCCGTCGCTGCATAGATACGGGAAATTGGGTCGGGATCCTGTTGTAATTGCGCTTTTAATTCGCCGATGGGATACTCAAGAGTGACGGTTTTGAGGAAATTATTACCCCGATCGAACTTGACAAAATCGGGCTTTTGTGCTAGGGGAAAATAGAAACTTTGTTCTTTTTGGTGAATCCGCAGATTGTAGGTAATATCCTCAGAGTTGAGATAGGCAAAAGCGACGGGAATTTTCAAGTCGAATAGTTCCTTTTCGTCCTGGGTTTGGGTGACAGTTAATTGGGCTAAATTATTCTGATTGTCCCAACTGTAGGCCACCTTATAATCGGGATGACCACCGCGATAAACGTACTGATCAAAGAGGAATAATAAATTGTACCCGGTCGCTTTTTCGATCGCCCGTAATAAGTCCACGGTTTCTACGGTTTTATGGGCATTATCCCGCACAAAAGTATGAATCGCTTTTTCGAATAAATCTTCCCCTAAAATAGAGCGGATCATGTGATAAACACAAGCACCTTTTTCGTAGAGATGACGATCATAAAGTTCGATCGCTTCTCGATAAACATGAGTAACAATCGGACGACGATAGCGGGAAGTATCTTCTTCTAAATAACTTCTTGCTTCCCCTAATAAATAATAACTACCGGATGCTTTTCCGTATTCCGATTCTGTCCATAAAACCTCAGAATAGGAAGCCATTCCCTCTTTAATCCAAGCGTGAGACCAGTGTTTAATCACGACTAAATCACCGAACCATTGATGAGCTAATTCATGGGCAACTAAGCTTTCTGTCCAAGTATGATCGATGCTGGCTCTTTGATCAATTAAACAGCGATCGGTTAAAATTGTGGTGGAAGTATTTTCCATCCCACCAAAAATAAAATCATCTACACAAACTTGCGCGTATTTAGGATAGGGATAGGGATAACCAAACTTTTGGCTAAAAAACTCGATCATGCGGGGAGTTTTACCCATACTTCTTTGTCCCTCTTCTTCCCGTCCTTTTTCCACATAATAAGTGACAGGAACACCATTCCATGAGTCGCATAATTCAGCAAAATCTCCCACCGCAAGAGTCATTAAATAGGTAGGATGAATTTGCTTTTGTGACCAGTGATAAATTCTGTCTTCACCCACGGGTTCCACTGAGATTAATTCCCCGTTAGAAATAGCGATATAGGGTTGGGGAATTTTAACCCGAATTTCGGAAGTGGCTAATTGGCCAGGGTAATCAAAACAGGGAAACCAAAAGCGAGAATCTTCATCTTCTCCCTGGGTCCAAACTTGCATCGGTTTGTCGGGATAATATTCGTCGGGTCCGATAAAATATAATCCCCGTTGTGGTTGGTTAACCTGATAGTTAATCGTCAGGATAATCGGTTTATCGGTGGTGGGTTGTAGCAGATGAATGGTCAGAAGAGAACGATCATAGTCAAAGGGTTGACTGATACCTTCAATGAACACAGAATTAATATTTAGAGCCACCGCATCCAGAGTTAAACTGCTAATTCCCTGACGAATGGGGGTGAGGGTAATCTGACAGCTGCCCTGAAAACTTTGTCGGGGAATATCAATAATTAAATCGAGAAAAATATGATTAACTTGTCCGGGTCGATCGGGGTTATAATGGGGTTTAGCCCCCGGTAATTCAAAGGGTTGACGCTGATTATTTTCCGTGTCGATGGTGAGATGAGACATATTAGCCCTAACTTGCTGATTTTTGTCCGGTAAACTTAAATTAACACGATCGGTCGTCCCTTTCCTTGCTAACAATAATCCCACCCCTATGAATCTCCCCTCCTTTCTCTGGTTATGGAAAATTGCCGCTTGGTCGATGGGATTTACCCTCTTTGCCTATTTTTTACTGGCAGTTTCGGGGGTAAACATGGGTTATCGACGACTTGCGGGCCAATCTCGACCGAAATGGTTAAGACCCTTTCATCTCCTCAGCGGCCTGATCATGGTTGCTTTGGTCTTAATTCTGCTGGGAATCGGATTAGTGGGAACAATCGGTCATTATGGCAGTTTAGGCCACTCTTCCCACCTGATAGCGGGTTTATTGGTGGTTTTTCTGGTTTTTGTTTCCGCAATTACCGGCCTGAACATTACAACTCGTCCACCTCTAGCGCGGTCTCTCCACATCGGCACTAATCTTTTATTGTTTCTGGGTTTTCTTTTTGTTACCCTAACAGGATGGGATGTGGTCCAAAAATATCTACAATAAAAATAGTCGGCGATCGAGTGGAGACTGTTTGATCAAGAAAAACTAGCCATCTCATCCCGAAAAATCGCTTTTTAGTGACAGAATACTCACCCCCAAATCATTATGCAAACCGTCGAATCACAAGCTATTAACACGATGTCAGTGCCAAAAAAAGGGCTACCGGTAACAATTATTACTGGGTTTCTTGGTAGTGGTAAGACTACTCTCCTCAATCATATTCTCAGCAATCAACAGGGATTAAAAACTGCTGTTCTTGTCAATGAATTCGGTGAAATCGGTATCGATAACGAACTGATTATCAGCAGTGATGACAGCATGGTAGAATTAAATAATGGCTGTATTTGCTGCACGATTAACGAGGATTTAATTCAAGCAGTTTATAAAATTCTCGAACGTCCCGAAAAAATCGATTATTTAGTCGTAGAAACCACGGGATTGGCCGATCCTTTACCGGTAGCTTTAACCTTTTTAGGGACGGAATTACGGGAAATGACCCGTTTAGATTCCATTGTCACTATGGTGGATTGTGCCAATTTTAGTCTTGATTTATTCAACTCGCAAGCGGCCTTAAGTCAAATCACCTACGGTGATATTATTGTTCTCAATAAAACCGATCTAGTGGATGAAGCGGATGTGGATTCTTTAGAAATAAGAATCCGGGACATGAAGGAAGGAGCGAGAATTCTTCGTACTAGCAAAAGTCAAGTCCCTTTACCCTTAATTCTCAGCGTCGGACTATTTGAATCGGATAAATATTTCGACACAGAAGAAGAACACCACGACCATGATCACCACGACCACGATCACGAGCATTGCGATCATGATCACGACCATGATCACCACCACGATCACGATCATGACCATCACGACCATTCCAATCATTTAGAGGTGGATGGATTTACTTCTATTTCCTTTGCTAGTGACCAACCTTTTTCGATTCGGAAGTTCCAATATTTCCTCGATAATCAGTTACCGGAAAGCGTTTTCCGCGCTAAGGGTATTCTCTGGTTTGATGAAAGTCCTAAACGTCATATTTTCCACCTCAGTGGTAAGCGTTTCACTCTCGAAGATGACGAATGGAAAGGTACTCCCAAAAATCAGCTAGTTCTTATCGGTCAAAATCTCGATCATGAAACCCTAAAAGAACAGATTAACAATTGTCTCAGTTTACCTGCTGTCAATCGCGGTAAAGGATTTGGGAAATAAACCCCGCTTTGTAAATCTACTAAGTTGGGATTTTTAAGGGGAAACTCTCTGCTAAAGTCGGGCGTTACTTTCGATTTTTTCCCTCAATCCAAGCTTTTGGGGGGTTCTACCCCCCAAACCCCCCGTTGGGGGCGTGGCGCCGCCCCCAAACCCCCCGCGCATTAGCTTTTCGGTGGGATGCTTACAGGCAGCTGCTGATCTATTTGTCATCATCTAAAAGTCACCGATAATTGCTGATTGTCGGTATTTCTGCCTTCCTAACTCCTGACTCTAAGGACAATTTTTTGATTTTTACAAGAGGTCTATTGACCTTCTTGAGGTACTTTTCCTCCTAAAGATTCCACGATCAAGCGAGTATTTTCCCTGAGCATTTTTACATAACTATCCCCTCTAGTACCCACCGCACCGATCGAATCAGAATATAATTGTTGTGGTGCTAATTTCACCCCCGCTTCTTCGGCTACAGTGGTAATTAAAGCGGGATTAATAGTCGTCTCGGCAAAGATAGCAGCAACCCGGAGATTTTTAATAGCATCGGCTAAATTTTTCACCGTTTGGGCGCTAGGTTGTTCTTCCGTACTAATGCCAATTAAAGTTCCCGCAACTTTTAACCCGTAGGCATGGGCATAATACTGAAAAGCGTCATGAGTGGTGACTAATTGTCTTTGGGAAGGGGGGATAGTTTCAATAGCCACAGTAATCCAGCGATCAAGATTTTCTAATTCTGCGATTAATTGGGCGGCATTTTGGGTAAAAATCTCTTTATCTTCGGGACTTAATTCAATCAATTGATCTCGGATTTTTTCCACCATGATTATACCATTTTTTGCTGAACCCCAAACGTGGGGATCGGGGACTTTCTGCCCCTCTTTTTCCAATTGTAAAGGCTTGATTGCTTCTCCCACAGCCACTTTTTTAGCTTTAATTCCCGTAGAATTGATCATTTTAATTAACCCCGGTTCGAGATTATAACCGTTATAGAGAATTAAATCGGCTTTTTCTAAAGCCACACTATCGGCGGGAACTGGTTCATAAACGTGGGGATCATCCCCGGGTTTTAAAATGTCTTGATGGTCAATTTCTTCACCGCCCACTCGTGCGGTTAAATCGGCGATAATTGTGCTAGTGGAGATTACCTTGGGTTTTTGGTTATCAGTAGTATTAACCGAGGCATGACAAGCAACCAATACCAAAAATAAACAGGATAAAATTAGTTTTTTCATCGAGAAATAGAGATGAGGGTTTAGGGGTTAGAGATGAGGGTAAATGGCATTGATATCTATCTTGATTTTTTTCCTGACTAAAGACTCCTTTTACCATTAAAATAGAGAATAGAGAAGGTGTAAATTGAAGAGATATGGATAACCAAGCCCCGATTAAACTACCGAAAACCAGCGAATCCGACCACCTCAAGCGCATTCGTCACACCACCTCCCATGTGATGGCCATGGCGGTGCAGAAATTATTCCCGAAAGCCCAAGTTACTATCGGGCCTTGGACTGAAACCGGATTTTACTACGATTTTGATGTGCCGGAACCTTTTACCGATAAGGATCTCAAGGACATCAAAAAAGAGATGGTCAAAATTATCAATAAAAAACTGCCGGTGATTCGCGAGCAAGTTTCTCGGGAAGAGGCGGAAAAGCGCATTAAAGCGATTAATGAACCCTATAAGCTGGAAATTCTGGCGGGAATTCAAGAACCCATCACCCTTTATCATCTTGGTGACGCTTGGTGGGATTTGTGCGCCGGTCCGCACCTAAGTAATACAAGTGAACTAGACCCGAAAGCGATCGAATTAGAGACGGTAGCGGGTGCTTATTGGCGCGGGGATGAGAATAAAGCCCAATTACAGCGCATTTACGGCACGGCATGGGAAAATCCCCAACAATTAGCCGAATACAAGCGCCGCAAGGAAGAAGCACTGAAACGGGACCATCGCAAATTAGGCAAAGAATTAGGTTTATTTATTTTCTCTGATTCTGTCGGTCCTGGATTGCCTTTATGGACACCGAAAGGCACTTTAATTCGTTCTTTGTTAGAAGATTTTCTCAAAAAAGAACAGTTAAAACGCGGTTATTTACCCGTAGTTACTCCCCATATTGCTCGCGTCGATTTGTTTAAAATTTCCGGTCACTGGCAAAAGTACAAAGAAGATATGTTTCCCATGATGGCAGACGATGAGGAATCTGCTAGTAAAGAAATAGGATTTGTCCTCAAACCGATGAACTGTCCTTTTCATATTCAAATCTATAAAAGTGATTTGAGATCCTATCGGGAATTGCCGATGCGTTTGGCAGAATTCGGGACAGTTTATCGTTACGAACAATCGGGAGAATTGGGAGGATTAACTAGAGTTCGCGGTTTTACCGTCGATGATTCCCATTTGTTTGTCACTCCCGAACAATTAGACAAGGAATTTTTAAGCGTTGTTGATTTAATTTTGACGGTGTTTAAGAGTTTACAATTAAAGAATTTTAAGGCGCGATTGAGTTTTCGTGACCCCGAATCGGATAAGTATATCGGTTCCGATGAAGCTTGGGAAAAGGCACAATCAGCGATTAGAAAAGCGGTGCAAACTTTGGGGATGGATTATTTTGAAGCCCCCGGAGAAGCGGCTTTTTATGGTCCAAAATTAGACTTTATTTTCCAAGATGCCCTCGAAAGAGAATGGCAGTTAGGAACGGTACAGGTGGATTATAATTTACCCGAACGTTTTGAATTAGAATACGTTGCCGAAGATGGTAATCGTAAACGTCCGGTGATGATTCATCGCGCACCTTTTGGTTCTTTGGAACGTTTAATCGGTATTTTAATCGAAGAATACGCGGGGGATTTTCCTCTTTGGTTAGCCCCTGTCCAGATACGATTATTACCGGTTAGTGATAGTCAATTGGATTACGCTAAAGAGGTGACAGCGAAAATGCAGTTGTTAGGAATTCGCGCCGAAACCGATACCAGTGGCGAACGTTTGGGTAAAATGATTCGCAATGCTGAAACCGCAAAAATTCCCGTGATGGCAGTGGTGGGGGCAAAAGAAATGGAAAGTAATAGTTTAAGTATTCGCACCCGTGCCACGGGCGATTTAGGAGTAATTAGCGTCGAGGAAGTGGGGGCAAAATTAGAAAGTGCCATCCAAAATCACGGTAATTTTTAAGCGTTTGCTTATCTAATTCTATGGGGACAGAAAATATTTCTGTCCCAGTATTTTTGATCAACCCAGGAGATTTTTCGGGTGCATCTGATATTTGTGACTTTCGGCTCTTCGGGAATTGTTATGCAAATAATTAACTTAAAATAAAATTCGATGAGAGCAACTACGCTCAAAAGTAGCTGAAATTCATACAGGAAAGGACTTAAGGCACAAATAGGTT
>NZ_SFBO01000009.1:0-13575 GCF_007095705.1 Microcystis sp. Msp_OC_L_20101000_S702 | reverse complement strand
CTTCCGTGAATTCTAGGTTAATCATGTTTTTAATGAGTGCTTTGCTTCTAATTATGACTCTTGAACTATATTATTGTCTTTGAGTAAAAAATGCAAGTTATAACCGTGCAAAGTATAGTAGGGACAAGATCATTTGTCCGTAAAAACTATTCTCTCTATCGAACTTTTCCTGAGGATGAAGCAGCCCAGTCCGCCCATCCCCATCGCCTTCGTATAGAGTATAAGGTGAAGTTAGCTGATGGTGAAATAGCTAGTGACTATCAAACTCAAGAAAGAGACGAAAGAAACGAAGAAGAAGGAAAATTTCTTGCCAAAAGTTCTGTTGAGGTGATTCCCGATGCGTCGTTTAAATGTCCATAAAAATCAGGGTTTTACCCTGTTAGAAATTTTGGTAGCTTTGGCAATTGCGGGAATTCTTGCCGCCTTAACCGGACCTAATTTATTAGCGTGGTTGAATAGCAATAGAGTCCAACAAGCCACCGATGCTATACAATTAGCTCTAGAGGATGCCCAAAGACAAGCTATCCGTCGAGGGAAAAGTTGCACGATTAAATTTACCAACGGTACTGGCAATAATCCCACGGTTTACCGGCAAATAACTGCCAGTGAACCGGGTTGTTTAGTGGCGACTAATACTAATGCGAGTTCCCTAAATCTGCCGGAGGAAATATTTATGGTGGTGAAGAATTTTCCTCTCCAGGGCGGCACTCCGGGGGTACAGTTTTCCTTTCGGGGTCATGTGCCGAGGTTAACCTTTGATCCGCCACAAAACCGAGCGATAATCGTATTATATCCCGCCGCCGATGCCTCCGCTGCCCCCTATCCCAACCAAGAAAAAAAATGTATAGTTATCGCTTCTCTGCTAGGAATAGTTAAACAAGGCACTTATACTGGAACTTCTCTAACTAACCTCGATGCTCGTCAATGTGAAATCCGTCTCGATGGAACTCAACCCTAATCAGTTATCAGTTATCAGGTGTGAGTTATCAGTTATCAGTTACCAAATGTGAGTTATCAGATGTGAGTTACCAGATGTGAGTTTTTAGTTGACTGATTACTGATTACTGATTACTGATTACTCATTACTTTTGATTGCTCAAAAATAGTCGTAATTTCAATAAACTGAGAGTTTGACCGAGATTGAGGGGAAGGAGAGAAATGCCTTCTAACCGCGATTGTAACCAACCATCGCCCCAATACCATTCGTGATAGCCATCGATACCTTGACTCAAAAGCAAGCGTAAACACTGGTCATTGGCCAATAAAACCTGATGTTGTACGGGGATTAAACCTAACCAAGAGGTAAAAGTCAAACCTTCCTCTAATTTATCGGGTAGATTGGGTGAGAGCATTTGCGGCCACAGCCATTGACGGAGATGAGCAGTTTTGAGCAAACTATCCCCGATAGCCTGTTCACTGGCCGAGATTTCGATACGCAGCTGACTTTGTTGAAAATTGCCGAACATATGATTGTCTGATAATTTTTGTTAAGTTAGTTAAAGAATAACTAAAAATCGGGACAGCGTTTTCCAAGGATAACAGTAAGTAGTATGGCAGATAAATTAATCCGCGCCACGGCCGCCGATGGGGGAATTAGAGTAGTAGGAGTGATTACCACCCGTTTAACCGAAGAAGCTCGCCAAAGACATCAATTATCTAACGTAGCCAGCGCTGCTCTCGGTCGCACGATGGCATCGGCTTTACTCTTGGCTTCCAGTTTAAAAAAACCCGGTTCTAGGATCAATATTCGCATTAAAGGCGATGGTCCCCTGGGCGGTGTTTTGGTTGATGCCGGACTCGATGGCACGGTGCGCGGTTATGTGGACTATCCCCAAGTGGAATTACTCCCCAATGCTAAGGGTAAATTAGATGTGGGTCGCGCGGTGGGTAACAAGGGTTATGTGCGAGTCTTACGCGAAGAAAAAGGCGAGGGGAGAAATGAACTTCAAGAAAGCATCGTCGAGATAGTTTCTGGGGAAGTGGGGGAAGATATCGCCTACTATCTAGACCAATCGGAACAAATTCCCTCCGCTTTGCAAGTGGGGGTTTTTGTCGGTACAACCACAGGAGTAACGGCAGCCGGGGGAATTTTATTACAAGTTCTCTCTAAAGAAGCAGCCCGGGATGAGGTCTTAGTGGCTCGTTTAGAGTCGAGATTGCGAAAATTAACGGGATTTACGCCCCTTTTACGCGCAGGAAAAGGACTAGAAGATATTTTTCAGGAACTTCTCGGAGATATGGGTCTAGAAATTTTTCCGGCTGTGCAGATGCTGCGTTTTGATTGTAGCTGCTCTTTTGAACGGGCCCTAGGAGCTTTAAAATTCCTCGGGGTCGATGAATTAAAAGACATCATCGAAAAAGATAAACAAGCGGAAGCCGTCTGTGAGTTTTGTCGGGAAGTGTATAATGCCAACGAGAGACAATTAATCGAATTAGTCGAGTCTCTACAGGCTGAATCTTGCTGAGAAGTTGGGCAATAAGCGCCATTAAGGTAAAATCTATCTAAAATATCTGCCGGGGAGTTGTGAATGTCTAAAGGAAAAGAATTAACCGAAAATCTAGTCAAACGAGAATCGATTGACCCCCTGACTCGTTGGCCAGAGAAAACTAAGTCTTTTCTTTTTCTCTTTTGGTCTCGATACCAGCATCGTTTCACTTGGAAAGTTTGGGCGGCTTTATTTGTGGTGGTCTTTGGCGGTGTTGGCTTTCTCGCCACTTGGCAGTTATTAAATATGCAGAAGTCGCCCAATTGCCCAAAAATCTTCTGGCCTATCGCTTCTGCCTCCCTGCGTCTCTACTGCGCTCAACTTTCCGCCGATAGTCGCACCGTGGCAGGTTTACTCGAAGCCATTGCCCTGGTGGAAGCTTTACCCGAAGACCATCCCTTGCGATCGCAAGTCAATCAACAGGTGGAAGAATGGGCGCGAGATATACTGAATTTGGCCGAAAAAGACTATCAAGCGGGAAATTTAAAGCAGGCAATCGCTAAAGCTCGTCAAATCCCCAATAATATGGCAGTAGCGGCAATTATTGAAGAAAGAATCGCTAAGTGGCAAGAAACTTGGACGGAAGGCAACGAGATATTAAGCAAACTAGAGGAAAATCTCCGCGCTTCCAACTGGAATCAATCTTTCCGTCTGGCAGTGGATTTATTGAACTTAAATAACGAATATTGGGCAACGGTTAAGTATAATGAAGCGATCGCTAAAATTACCGTCGCCCGGGAAGATAGCAGTAAATTAGATAATGCCTTTAATCTCTTTGCCCGGGGCGGTCTCAACAATTGGTTCAAAGTCATCGAAGAAGCTAGAAAAATTCCAGCCAGCAGTTATGCCTATCAGGAGGCACAAAAATTAATCGCGAAAACCGAGGATAAACTAAAAGAATACGCCGAAAGATTAATTGAGCGGAAGCAATGGCAAGCTCTCCGGGATTTGGCTAACCAAACCCCCAAAGACCTCAAAATTAAAGCAGATGTCACCGATTGGTCTCTCTTGTCGGAAGCGGCCTTAGATGCGGAAACCGGCACGGTGGACGGATTAGAAGCCGGCATACTGGGACTAGAACAAATTGACGCTTCTCGACCCCTCCATCAAACGGCCCTAGCTATGAAGGAGCGCTGGCAGTTACAGGTACAGGATCTAAAAATACTGTCCGAGGCTAGAGATTTAGCACAAGCAGGTACAATCGAGCAGTATAGCGCCGCTATCGCGAAAGCGGGAGAGGTCCCCCGTAATAATCCCCTCTGGTCGCAAGCACAGCAGGAAATTGGCTCTTGGAATCGTCAAATACAAGTGATTGAAGACCGGCCGATTTTAGAACGGGCGCGGGAAATCGCTATCCCCGGCGATATTAATTCCCTCAGTAGTGCTATTATTCAGGCCCGGGCTATTGGCAAGAATCGGGCCTTATACCGAGATGCTCAACGGGAAATTCGCGACTGGCAAGCGCGGATTGAACGCATGGAGGATCAACCCATTTTAGATCAGGCTCAAGCTTTGGCCAATCTCAAAGACTATAGCACAGCGATCGAAACTGCCAATCAAATTCCCCCCGGTCGCACTCTTTCCTCGGAAGCTTCCCAAAATATCCGTCGTTGGCGCCGAGAGTTGCGGGCCCGTCAAAATCTCCAACAGGCTAATCAATTAGCGGCGACGGGAAGCGCAGAGGGTTTAACCCGAGCGATTGCTTTAGTTACCAATATTTCCACTCAAACCGACGCAGGTGTGCAACGGACTGAATTGCTGGAACGTTGGAGTTATCAGCTTTTGTCTTTAGCCACGGCCCAAGCTAATAATGGCCGTTATCTGGAAGCTATTCGCCTTGCTGAATCCGTATCCCGGGAAAGTACCGCCTACAGTTCGGCTCGCTCCCAAATGCAAGGCTGGCGCAATATTCTCCAACCGCCGGCCCCACCACCAATAGTTGAATCGACTCCCCTTTCTCCAGAGTCCCCGATAGAAACACCAAGTCCGGGTCAATAATCAGTTTTAGAGGCTGTTTTTGCCGTGGATTACCCCTAAAAAAGTCCCTCATCCCCAGGGGTCTGTCCAGTTAAATCTGCATTATACTCAATCCTGTTTACAAGGTATGGGAGAGCGGGGAGAAACAATCCATAACTTGGGAGTTCATCGCACTATTAAAAACCGATTTATACTAAATCCGTTGATTACAGGCTAGTTATCAGGAGAGGCACTCATGCAAGAGGCACTCATGCAAAAGGCACTCATGCAAAAGGGAATAAATAATCAGTTTTTAATAAATGGATTTAGTATTAGTATAAATTGCCAAAAAATAACCAAAGCCAATTTTAAAAAGATAAAAGGTGTTAAGTAGTCGTGCAAAATTAATTTCCTAGTGAAGATAGGCAAGAGGCAAGAGGCAAGAGCGGGGTTAGATATGTGTAATTAATTTTGCTTAGGTACTTATCAATTAAATTAATTAATCAAGCAAAAAACAGATCTCCGTAATTTCTATAAACCTCCTGCATAATTAATTTTTCATGGTTCAAAAACAGCAATAATAAGGATTAAATAACACAAAATCTTTAAATAGACCATTTAATTGATTATTATTCATTCTTAATTCTCCTGACTACTGACTACTGGCTACTGACTCCGTTCGGCTGAGCTCACGGCCGAAGCCTAACCCTAAAAACGATTTTTGATTTCTGTAAGAGGTCTTATGAAAGCAAGTGAGGTACTGGATTTATATGCCAAAGGGAAACGCAATTTTAAAGGAGTAAAATTAAAAGGACAGTGTTTTCGCGGACAGAATTTATCGGGGGCTAATTTTAGTCAAGCAGATCTGCGTGGTACTAATTTTCAAGGGGCTATTTTAGAGGGAACTAAATTTACCGAGGCTAGGGCAGGATTACTAAAGCGCGGTCGGCTACAATTAATCTTAATTTCTTGGTTAATAGCGGCTTTCTGCGGCTATCTGTGGGGATTAACTGGGTATTATCTAGCTTTAATGCTGGTGACAGATGTAACCGAATTTAAAATCATTGGTGCGGTGATAATCACGATTTTATCCCTAATTTATGGAAGATTTTATCGTCAGCGAGTTGGGGGATTACCCTTAGTTTTATCCTTGATTTCTGGTCAATCAACAAGTTTTATCCTAGCAATTTCCATCAGCTTAATTTTAACTTTATTGACAGTAATTATCTTGGCTTTTCAGGGAGCATTAGCAGGAATAGCCGTGATGAATCGAACTTTTTCTATAGCTTTGATTGTTGGGGTTTGTGGTACTTTATTCACCGCTTATCTGGCTTGGTTGTCCCTAGAAGAATCGAGACAAACAATCACGAAATCGATAGCAATTGCTTTTTTAGCCAGTAAAGGTACAAATTTTTGCGGCGCAAATCTTAAAGAAGCGGATTTCACGGGAGCGCAGTTAAAAGCCACTGATTTAAGAGCAAAAGATTTAACTAGAACTCGATTTTATCTGGTATCGGGCATCGATCGAGCGCGTTGGGAAAAGACAATTTTAGCCGAAGTGGCGATGAGAAATCTTCTCGTTACTGGTCAAGGGGAAAATAAAGCTTATATTGGCTATAATTTTCGTGGACTGAATCTTTACGGGTTTAACTTCAAAAATGCCAATCTCACTAGGGCAAATTTCAGCGAGGCAAATTTAGCCTACGCTAATCTAGAAGGGGCAAATTTAGCCCATAGTAACGTGATGAGAGCCAATTTACAGGCAGCCACCCTGACGGGCGCTTGTATCGAAGCTTGGAAAATCGCCGAAAATACCAATTTAGAAGGGGTTGATTGTGATTATATCTATTTAGTCGAGTCCGACCAAGAGCGCCGTCCCAAGCAGGGAGAATTTGGGGAAGGGGAATTCCAGCAATTGGCCCTGGAGCAGCGAAAATTGTATATTGACGAATGAATGCTATACAAAGCTAAAATTGCCGCGCCGAGGCGGACAATTAGAGGGATAATAAGACCAGCCTTAACACCTATCCCCCGACTGGTAACTGATCACTGATAAGCGATGGTGAATATTTCTAATCAAGTTACACCCAATTGGGGACTAGCGCCCCTGGCAAAAGTCCCCGATGTCCAAATCCTAGCGGCGATCGATATTGGTACGAATTCGGTTCACATGGTAGTGGTGAAAATTGAACCGTCTTTACCCGCTTTTACGATTATTGCCAGAGAAAAGGATACAGTCCGTCTGGGCGATCGAGATAGGAAAACTGGTAAATTAACCCTAGCGGCCATGGAAAGAGCGATCGCGGCTTTAAAACGCTGTCACGATCTGGCTATTAGTCTCCATGCGGATCAGATTATCGCCGTGGCCACCAGCGCCACCCGGGAAGCAGCCAACGGTGACGAATTTTTGGCTTTAATCGAGAAAGAAGTCGGTATTTCTGTAAATCTCATCTCTGGACAGGAGGAAGCGCGCCGGATTTATCTCGGTGTCGTCTCGGGAATGGATTTCCAAAATCAAGCCCATATTATTATCGATATCGGTGGTGGTTCCACAGAATTAATCTTAGCTGATAGCCAAGAAATTCGCTTTCTTAGTAGTACCAAAATCGGGGCTGTGCGTTTGACCCAAGATTTGATCACCACCGATCCCATTAGTACCACAGAATTAGCCTATTTAAGGGCATACACCCGGGGAATGTTGGAGCGGGCAGTAGAGGAAATTAAACATCATTTACAGGTGGGAGAAGTGCCGCGTTTAGTGGGAACTTCTGGGACGATCGAAACTTTGATGACTATCCATGCTTTGGAGAAATTGGGGGAAATTCCCAATCCTTTAAATGGCTATCAATTAACCCGTAAAGATGTCAGAGAATTGGTTAAACGTTTCGCCAGTTTGGACTATCACCAAAGACTGGCAATTCTGGGGATGTCCGATAAACGGGCCGAGATAATTCTAGCTGGTTCGATCGTGCTTTTGGAAGCGATGACCATGTTAGATGTTGATAAGTTAGTTCTCTGTGAAAGGGCCCTGCGAGAAGGGGTAATCGTCGATTGGATGCTGACCCACGGTTTAATTGATAATCGGTTACTTTATCAGAGTGAAATCCGTCAGCGCAGTGTCTTGAAAATAGCGAAAAAGTATCAAGTTAATTTAGAATCGGCCGAGAGAATAGCGACATTTTCCTTGTCTTTGTTCGAGCAAACCCAAGCACAATTACATTCTTGGAATCAGGAGGCTAAAGATCTATTATGGGCGGCGGCAATTTTACATAATAGTGGTTTATATGTTAGTCATGCTGCCCATCATAAACATTCCTATTATTTAATTCGCAATGGTGAACTGTTGGGCTATACAGAAATAGAGTTAGAAGTTATCGCTAATATCGCTCGTTATCACCGTAAAAGTAAGCCGAAGAAAAGACACGATGATTTTATGAAATTAACGGAATACTATCAGTATATGGTCAGACATCTAAGTGCTATACTGCGCTTGGCCGTGGCTTTAGATCGACGACAAATAGGAGCGATTAAAAAGATTGAATGTAAGTACGATCCCGAATATAGAACCCTACATCTGCATCTTTTTCCTAATAATGCTGAAGATGATTGTGCTTTAGAATTGTGGAGTTTAGACTATAAAAAACCCGTTTTTGAGGAAGAATTTGGGGTGAAAGTAGTGGCAACTTTGGCATTTTTACCCTGAAATCATGAGCGATGAGTAGCTTGAAATCGGCAAGATTGGAATTTTCGAGACTTGTTACCCGTTATTCTAGGTCAAGATTATCGACCGTGGCAAATTGATAATTTTTGTTGATAGTCAAGCAGGAAAACAGTTAAAAACTGCGAAGTTACTGTTATAATCCAGAGGGAATAGGAACGCAGAAAGAAAAGGAGCCGAAAAACTTGTTGCAATTAGCCAAAATCAGCCGCTCGATCGCTCTTGGTTGCTTAGGAACAATACTGACTAGCTTCCCTGTCCTCTCGGCCGAGAGAATCACTTTTATCTTAGCGCCCTTTAGTCGTACCCTAGAAATTAGTTCCCTAGAAAAGTTTGCCAAAACTGGCAGAATTGACGCTAATCTAAGACAATATTTAGGTAATACGACTGCGGAACAACAAAAAGAATTTCGCCAAGCTTTAACCACAAGTAAAGAAATTAATCCCGTCCTGATCTCGCGCTTTTTTAACACCAGAATGGGGGAAGATATTCTCAACCTTTTAGGGGAACTGATCACCATTCAAGGGGGTATTAATGGTAAATTTGCCCTGCGTTCTGCCCTAGTTAAATCAGCTTTTGAACCGGAAGGGGTAACTATTCTTAGCCTGCTGCGTAATCTGCCCACTAATATGCAGATTGATGTGACAAAAGTGCAAAGATTAGCCCGGGCGATCGATGTCGTCCTGAAAGCCACCACGGTATTTACGGAAAAGGTGGCGCAATTATCCTTAGAAGAAGCTAAAAAGGCCGGTGAAATTAATTTTACCGCCATGACCGACCCCCGACAACCCGGACCGCAACAAGTGGAACAGATGCGGCTGGATTTAACCGATAGCCGTCGTCAGAGGAAACTTTATCTAATTATTGTCAAACCCAAGGGGCAATTAACCCAGAAAACCCCCGTTATTGTCTTTTCCCACGGTTTAGCTTCTCGTCCTGAAGATTTTGTCCGACAAGCGGAACACTTGGCTAGTTACGGTTATCTCGTCGCCATGCCCCAACACCCCGGCAGTGATACCCTACAGGTGCAGAATCTGCTCGCCGGTTTATCGCGGACGGTTTTTTATACCAACGAATTTGTCGATCGTCCATTGGACATATCTTTTGTGATCGATGAATTGCAAAGACGCAACGCGGGGGAATTTCAGGGGCAATTAGATTTAGATAATGTGGGAGTTGGTGGACATTCCTTCGGCGGTTATACAGCCTTAGCTGTGGGTGGAGCGACAATCGATTTCGAGAATCTACAACGGGACTGTCAAAGAAGATTGGCTTTTCTCAATGTCTCCCTCTTGCTGCAGTGTCGTGCTTTGGATTTACCCCGGGAAGAATACAACTTTCGCGATCCGAGAATCAAAGCGATTTTTGCGGTTAATCCGTTTAATTGGAGTATTTTTGGGGCTAAAGGACTGGCTAAAATCGAAATTCCCACTTTTGTGGCGGCAGGAACCTACGATCCGGCTACCCCCGCTATTTTTGAACAGGTGCGCTCTTTTCCCCTGCTCAAAACCGAAAATAAATATTTAGCTCTGATTGAAGGTCAAGCTCACGTTGACTTTTCGGTACTAGATGCGGGAATTAACGAAGCGATCGAATCCATAGCCGATCTTACCCTGCCAGCACCATATCTGATCGATAGTTACGCCCATTCCCTATCTTTGGCCTTTTTTGAGGTCTATATTCGCAAAAACCCCAGCTATAAACCTTTTTTACAGGCGGCCTATTCCCAATATCTCAGTCAAGGCCAGGAGTTTAGATGTTTTCTGATTACCCGCGCTTCCTCGGCTGCTTTAGAACAACTGATCAAAGATTTTGTTGCTCAAAATGTCCGTTAATCAGTGATCAGTGATCAGTTATCAGTTATCAGTTAACTGATCACTGAAAAAAATTACCACCTCCTACTCCCAATTCATAATTCATAATTCATAATTTATGTTTGTTGAGGGCGTTTAAGTAGTAATTGGATAGCCAAAAGAATTAAACCAATGGTGACAAAAACAAAAATAAAGGTTCCTAGAGAAGCTAAACCAAAAACTAAAGTTCGGACAGCACTGCCAATTCTCAAGGCGATCGGACTGTGAGCAACCATTGGTTTTGAGTAAAAAGAATGACCGATCGCTGCCGTGAGATAATAGAGAATTGTCCCCAATGCTGCCGAAATTGCCGCGCCAACTAAACAGCGAGTAGGAGTAACTTTTTTGGTTTCTAATTCTGTGGTCATTACTTTTTATTCCTCAAATACTGCCCGGGTTAAATTTTAATTAGGGTTTGCTGAAAAAGTTTTTCGTGGGGGTAGGGTGTGGGGTGTGGGGTGTGGGGTTTTACGGATTTTGAGGGGGTCAGTTACCTAATTTTCAGGGAAAAAGTCCTGGAATTTTACCCCCGATCACTCCAATAGCTGGCACTTTTTGAGGGAAAAAAAGTCTAAAAGTCTTATCCAACAAGGGTTTTAGATTTATTCAGCAACCCCTAATTAAACCTCTTGCATAATTAATTTTTGAGGGTTCAAAAACGTCAAAAATAAGGATTAAATGGCATCAAATCTGTAAATAGATCATTTAATTGATTATTATTCATTCTCAATTTTCCTGACTACTGACTACTGACTCATAACCCTAACAACAATTTTTGATTTTTACAAGAGGTCTTATGAAGGTAGATCAGACAGTGATGCAATTCAGACTTGAATCAGCCTATTATGAAAACTTTTCTGACTTTTCTTCAGCTATTTATGGATGCCTGAATGATGCCGATCTGAAACATAAAAAACAACTGGATTCCTTGCTTACTCTAGGATTTCAGAAGTTTAATAAATCTCAGATTATGAACGTCCAAAGTATATAAACCCCCAGTAGATGGGAGTGCCAGAGCTGCGGAGCAGTAACCAGTAAACAGTAAATAATGAAATATGATTTGCTGATGACTGATCACTGATCACTGAATTTATCTTTTAGCGGCAACAATGGCAAAAACGGTGGTATGGGGATCATCTTTTAAAGTCACCCCTTCCGGCATTTTTAAATCACCCACGAGCAGGGATTGCCCCACACCGATGCCCGAAACATCAAATTCGATCACTTCCGGGATATTATCAGCAATACAGGAGACATTAACTTCGTTAACGAACTGTTCGATTAAACCGCCCTGTTTGGTTCCGATCGCTTCTCCTATGGCTTTAATCGGAACGACGATATCGAGCTTACCGTGGGCAGACACCGAGAAGAAACTGAGGTGATAGAGATTTCTTTTCCAGGGATGAGATTGTACCTCTTGGATCAAAGCTTTTCCCGTCCAAGGCATTTCCGGAACATTGACATCCACCAGGGTATTATTCACCGAGGCCTTTTTAAGCAGGGTTAAGGCCGCTTTTTCTCCCACCACGAGGGAAACCGATTCCGTGCCGTTATGGCCATAGAGAACCGCCGGGATCAAACCCTGACGACGTAGAGCCCTGGGGTTAATATTTTCGGGTCTTTTTTGACATTCAACGCTAACTTGCATAGTTGACTAATCCTCTTTAGCAATGATTTAAAATTCGTAATTATCCCAAGGCGAGCCATTTTCGTCCAAAAGAGCGCGTTTGGGTCCGTGAATGGGATCTTCAACGATAATAGTTTGGTCGCGACTAGCTCCTAGGGAGATAATAGCGATCGGTACTTCCATGATCGCCCCTAGGAATTTTAGATAATCGAGGGCCTGTTTGGGCAAGTCTTCCAGACTCCGACAAGCGCTGGTGGGTTGTTGCCACCCCGGCATCGTTCGGTAAATCGGTTGACAACGGGCGAATTCCACCGCACTACTGGGTAAATGGCGACAGGTTTTGCCGTCCAATTGGTAGGCGACACAGACTTTGATTTCCTCTAGGGTATCGAGAACATCTAATTTAGTGATCGCTAGACAGTCTAAACCATTGATTCGCACTGCGTAACGACCGATAACCGCGTCAAACCAACCGCAGCGACGACGGCGGCCGGTGGTGGTCCCGAATTCCGCCCCACGATCGCATAATAACTGCTCGACATCCCCCTCTAATTCCGTCGGAAATGGACCTTCACCTACCCTAGTGGTGTAAGCTTTGGCCACACCGATCACTCGATCGATTACCGTCGGACCGATGCCAGAACCCACACAAGCACCCCCGGCGATCGGATTGGAGGAGGTAACGTAGGGATAGGTTCCGTGATCGAGGTCGAGTAGGGTGCCTTGGGCCCCTTCAAAAAGAATATTCTTACGCTTGCGGATTGCTTCGTAGATTTTTAAGGAACTATCGACCACATGGGGACGCAGTTTCTCGGCATATTCTAGATATTCCTCGATCACCGTCTTCGGATCTAAAGGCGGTAAGTTATATAACTTTTCTAAAATGACGTTTTTATAATTGATCGTCCATTCTAGTTTTTGCTGCAGATTCTCGGTATTGATCAAGTCGATGACTCGAATACCGATGCGCTCGGATTTGTCGGCATAGGTGGGGCCGATACCCCTTCCCGTGGTGCCGATTTTATATTTCCCCCGTTTTTCCTCGGATGCTTGATCGAGCAGCCGGTGATAGGGCATAGTGACATGAGCCGTTTGCGAGATATAGAGATTGTCGGTAGTAACATTGAGGGCGTGTAATTGCGCCATCTCTTTGAGTAACACCGAGGGATCTATGACTGTTCCAGAGCCGATTATACATTCCGTATCCGGGTAGAGAATACCAGAGGGAATTAGATGGAGTTTGAACGTTTGTTCATCGACGACGACGGTATGACCCGCATTTACGCCACCTTGAGAACGCACCACCACATCCGCCGATCGACTCAGCAGATCCGTGATTTTTCCTTTTCCTTCGTCGCCCCACTGAGCGCCGATTACAATAACGTTAGCCAAGGTATTTTAGTCTAGCTAAAGTTCACACAAACTACCATTATCCACACTGGATAGATATTTTGTCAAGAGCATTATTGATTTAGTTATGGCTTTATTTCGTCGTCCTTCACCACGTTTATTCACCCTATTTACCTTTTTCTTGTTGCTCTGCCCTGGGGCAGCGTTCTTTTTCCAAGGGAAACCATGCCGCGAGACTTTAGTCCCTCTGCCTCAAGATCCATAGAAAACGGGTTTCTCAAAGAAACCCGTTTTCTGGAATAAGAGGCGATCGCAAATTTAATCTCTCTCAATTAATCAACTGGAAGCTTTAGGAGAAGCTTTGTTGGATTTTACCAAAGCGGGAGATTTAGAGGAATGGGTGCGATCGCTTCTGTAGGTGAACCTGGTGTTAAAACTATTTGGTTGGGACTGGGAAGATGACATAATATACTTTGCACGGTTATAACTTGCATTTTTTACTCAAAGACAATAATATAGTTCAAGAGTCATAATTAGAAGCAAAGCACTCATTAAAAACATGATTAACCTAGAATTCACGGAAGA